>QGUR01000260.1 GCA_003242205.1 Chloroflexota bacterium
TGCTCACTGAGCCAATTGCACAGGGCATTGGCCTGTTCCAGCGTTTGCAGCAGATACGCCTGTTGTTCGTCGTCGGGCAGCAGTTTAACCTGTGCGATGAGCTTCATATATGAAAGGATAACACAAAGTGCGAGCTATGCAACTGGCGCTCCGCGCCCCGTTTTTCCTCCCCACAGCTAAAGCTGCGGGCTTCCAAACGGAGGGGTCGGTGAAGAATCACCGGGGCTAACGCCTGATTTAGCGATAGGGGGCGCGCTGGGGACGCTGTACCGGTACTGGCACGGGAACGCGAGCCGGTTTGGCTGGCGGTTGAGGGCCGAGAATGCGCTCGAGGTCTTCCAGGAGTCCGCGTACACGTGTGGCGATATCGTCCAGTACGCTACGCTTTTGTTTAGCCACAGCCATTACCTTTCGTAGACTTCCGGTTGCCGGATGGGTAGAGCCTCCAGTGACCTCTGAACAAAGAAGCCCCTGACCCGGTGACACTGGGATTCAGGGGCTTTGATTGATATGAACCATTTCCACGCTATCGTCTGCCTGTGGACCTAAAGGGATTCGAACCCTTGACCTCTTCAATGCCATTGAAGCGCTCTCCCAGCTGAGCTATAGGCCCGTCCTGTGTATGGTGTTTTAGCGGGGATTATGGTTGTCAATCATGCGGAATGATAGTCCGCGCCTATCCCAATGTCAATACTAGGATACAAGGTTTTTGTTTGATCGGTATAGGAGGACGTCAATCTCTAATATGGTATTCAGAAATACGGATTGAAACAACCGCTAACGGCGACATGAAGCGTTTTTCCCGCCCGGAAGTGCGCTCACGAACCGGCCTCAAAACCGGGAAAGCGAATTTCGGCCAGCATCGCTTTCAGCGTTTCAAGCGGCAGGCCGACCACATTGGTATAGCTGCCTTCGATGTGCGCTACCGGGTGGAAACCTTCATGCTGGATGGCATAGCCGCCGGCCTTGTCAAATGGATCGCCGCTGGCGATATAAGCCTCGATTTCGGCGTCGCTGTAGTCGCGCATGACCACGCGCGTTTCAGTCAGCCGTGTCAGCTCGCGGGCGGGCGACGCGGCTTCCATTTGTAATAGCGTGAGCGCCGTGCAGACCGCGTGTGGCCGTTCGCGCAGGCGCTGCAGCATGACCCGCGCTTCATGCGGGTTTTCCGGCTTGCCGAGAATTTCTCCGTCCACTTCTCCGTCGCCGGCAAGAATGACGACGGTATCCGCCGCCAGTACGAGTGATGAGGCATCGACGCGCTTGGCAACCGCGTGGGCTTTTTCAACACTCAGGCGGCGAACGTAATCCCGCGCCGTTTCACCGGGCCGCTGAGTTTCGTCGATCTCCGGCTTGACCACGCTGAACCGGATGCCAAGCGAAGCCAGCAGCTCGCGGCGTCGCGGCGATGCAGATGCGAGTACGAATTGTGGAGGCATAAGTGGATAGCGGGGCGAGGGTGTCGCTCGCCCCGTCGCATGAGCCAAGCTGCTAGAAGTCGTAGTCTTCGTCGTCTTCAAACCCGTCATCGCCGAAGTTGTGCGGGTGGCCGTGGGCGAGTTCCTCCTCGTCGGCCTCGCGCAGCGCCACAACTTCGACGTCGTAGGTCAGGGTCTTGCCCGCCAGCGGCGGATTGTAGTCCAGCACCACCGTATCGGGCGTCAGATCGCGGACGAAGGCCAGATAGGTATACCCTTCCTCGTCCTCAACCTCGATGACCATGCCCTTTTCCAGTTCATCAGCCTGAGGGACATCCTCACGGTCAAGTTCTTCGATGTTGTCTTCATCATATTCGCCGTAGGCTTCGCTCGGTGGGAGCGTTACCGTGATGCGGTCGCCGGCCCGCTTGCCGGTGAGCGCCTTTTCCAGACCGGGGACGATGTTTTCCGCGCCGTGCAGATAGTCCATCGGCTCGCCGTCGGTTCGCGCGATTTCCTCGCCGTCAACCGTTAGAACATAATTGAGGCTGACGACTACGCCGTCCTCGATGCGATCCACTGCCATGGGATGTCCTTTCAAAGACCACTACTGATGGGTCATTACACCACCCATTATAAAATCGGCTCAGACAAATGGGAATAGGAAGTATAGCGACGCGCGTTAAGACGAGCGGAGAACCTTCGCTAGTTGCGAAACCCTTGCCCGTGAGCGCTCCATCTCTTTGAGGCGCTCACGGGCAGGAAGGCCTATTCGCTCAGCCGGAGCGCCTTGCTTGCCACGGCTGCATCCCGCTTGAAGGGGCGAGAAAATCCGCTTACGCTGTCAGCCGGAACGGCGAGGGTTTGCCGGGATCGTAATCCGGGTTATCCCAGACAATCGCCGCGCCGTAGCCACAGGAGAGCGTATCGGTGACGTAATTCGGGATGATGTTGATGACTCGAAATCCCTTGCGAAGCTGCTTGGTGAGGTTGTTGTCGTACAAAAACCCGGCAGCGACCGCTTCAACATACTGCTCAGGGGTCATTTGATCGGCGTAGCGATGGTAGTCCATGATGGTGCTGCCGGCCACCATGCCGCGCAGATTGAGACGGCGTGCGAGATCAAACCGGGCTGCGTACAGCCGGCTGCCAACGCCATGCCCCTGATATTCGGGCAGAACGGCCGACTCGACGCCGTACATCCACTCGCCGTCAGGCTGGTGCGTGGTCAGATAACCGTTGCCGGTCGTCACAGGCCACGGCTCCAGAAACGGACGCGACGGGTCGTAATGAATCAACATGCTGGCCGTATGCCCGATAATCTGGCCGGTCAGCGGATCAATGGCGACGAACTGGCCTTCCGGGAAGATTTCGAGATGCCGGCGAAAATGATCGGCATGAAGCGAGTCTGACAGAACATCGTCCTTGTCTTCACCGTAAACAACCTGCTGAATACGTTCAAGCGCTTCGGCAAATTCAGGCTTGCCGGGAGCAATCAGGACCTCGACATGCGTGCGGGCCACCATTGTTGGCTACCTTCTCACCAGAGATGCCCGGTACTCAGCGCCACCGGGCAAGGCGCAAACTCCCCTCGGCCTTCCCCCACAGTCGCAAGACCGGGGGATAAGGCCACGAGGGGTAATCACAACAGCGCATGCGCGCTGATCGGTTTCCTTGCCGGTGGATTACGGACGCGCGATCATGCGGCGCGTGGGCTGCATCTCCGTCATACGCCGGTGCGGCAGCACATGGCCCACGATCTTTCTGGCGGGAACGTAATCCGGATTCTCCCAGATGATCGCTACGGCCCAGTTCAGCGAGCGCGGGTCGTAGCAGTAATCGGGAATCAGATTCTTGACCCGGAAGCCTTTCTTCAGTTGTTTGGATAGGTTGTTATCGAAGCGCACGCCCGCGACGACTTCGCGCACGTAGTCTTCCGGCGAGATCTCATGGGCGACCTTGTGATAGTCCATGATGATGCTGCCGGCGATCATGCCGCGCAGGTTGAGGCGACGTGCTGTTTCAAACCGGGCCTCCATCAGCCTGCTGCCGATGCGCTGGCCACGGTAATCGGGATGGACAGCCGACTCGACGCCGTACAGCCATTGCCCGTGTGGGTTATGAGTGGTCAGTCAGCCATAGTTGGTGGTTTCGGCCCAGCGCTCCAGAAGCGGAGTCTTGGGGTCGTAATCCACGCGCATGCTGATGGTGAGGCCAACCACCTTGTCCGTCTCGGTGTCAATCGCGACGAACTGGCCTTCGGGGAAGATGCGGGCCTGCTGTTTGAACTGAGCAGGGCGATAGGTTTCCTCAGGGGAAACGCCATAGGCGGCGCACATCACCTCGACCATCTGGTCGGCGTAGGCTGCCGTTGTCGGGACGATGATAATGCGCTCGTCCAATGGTTGCTTCTGGTACTGTTGTTTGTGGGCGATCATGATATCACACTTCTTTTATATTCCTCGTTCTCTTTCAGGGCGGACAGGATTTCGGCTGCGGCGCGACAGCCGCTGGCATATGCCCCGTGCACGGTCGCTTTCCACAATGGCCCGGCGGTGGCCTCGCCCGCCCAGAACAGGCGGTTGGAGACCGGTCGGGCCAGCGCTTCATGCGCCTCGCGCGCGCCGGGCGGCGTCACACTGTAGCCACCCAGGGCATATGGGTCATCGACCCAATTGACCATTCGCGCTTCCACCGGCTTCAGGTCGGGCCGGCCAAGCTCGGCGCGCAGCGTTTCAACGCCGCGTTCGAGCGCCCCGGCCTCGCTCAGCGCCAGCAGTTCGCGCGCGCGGTCAGCGGTCACAAATGCGGTCAAGACATACTCGCCGGTCGGCTGGCCGACCGACGGGGACCACCACATACAGGGATTGAGCGCGCTGTAAAGCGCCATCACACCCTCTGGCAGAACGGGCGCGGCAAAGCGATATACCAGCTTGATGACCGGCGCGACGCGCAACCGGTCAATCGCTTCGCGCTTTTCCGCGGGCAGTTCCGGCGAGAAGGTCACACGGTTCGACCGGAGCACGCCGAGCGGCAGCGTGATGACGGCGCGGTCAGCTTCGAACGGCTGGCCGTCCGCGGCGAAGACACGCACGCCTTCAGCGTCCCACTCGATGCGCTCGACTACGGTATTGAGGCGAATATCAAGCCCGCTGGCCCAGCTTTCGTGCAGGCGGTTGTAACCGTCGAGTATGCGCCAGTCGTTGCGGCCTGTGCTGTGGTCGCGCAGCGCTTCCACCGCGACGCCAGCGTCGAGGTTACGCATCGCTTCGCCCGCTGCCCCGGCAAAGCCGCGCTGAACGTAGCTCAGCCGGACGTCATCGAAACCGATCCGGCGCAGATACGTTTCAAAGTCCTCGCCATCTTCGGGATCGACCGGCGGCAAATCCCAAACGCGCGTCGCCGCCCAGTCGGGAGACTGGCGACAGGCGTCGGACATCGTTCGCAGCGAGCCATCGGCCAGCCGCACGAGCGAGTCTTCAGTTTTACGCCAGCGGTATAAACGAAGCCCTGCTTGTCGGGCGAGAAGTCAGGTGGGGGCTGCGTCCCCGTGGATAAATTCCGCGCCAAACTCGACCGGAATGTCGGAGAAGGTGCGGTCGGTATGAACCCGCCCGCCGATGCGGTCACGTGCTTCGAGCACAATAACCCGTTCGCCTGCCGCCCGCAACGCTGCTGCGGCGGCAATCCCGGCTGTGCCCGCGCCGATTACCAGCGTACTCATAAAACACCTTTGTGAGGTCAACTGTCTTGACTCATGTCATAGCATAATGGGGGTTTGAGAGAAAGTCAACGGGGCCAGCGCGCTTCCGTTAACGTTTCGTGTAACCGGGCGCGCGTTGCTCAAAAAAGAGCGCCACAAACCTGTGACGCTCTTCTATTCCGTGACGTTGAGCCGGCTTCAGACCGCCAGTTCCTGATCGGTCTCGCAGTAGATTTCGTAAGCGACGCCCTGCTTCCCCAGACCGGTGATCACGGCCTTGTTCTCATCCGCAGGAAGCCGGAAGACTTCTCCCTGTTTCACAAGGATGTCTTTTTTCCCGACAGACACCCAGACCTGGCCCGATAACATGCGAAGTACGTAATCGTGGCGATCAAGCACCATAACTTGCCCCGGCATGAGCACGGTCCGTGTCAGATGGACGCACTTCTGCCAGGCCTGTTTCAACTGCCTCTGCAGCCCGGCGATTTTCAGCATCGGTTCGCCCTTCCTCCGTCAACAGGGGTGGAATAATTACTTGCGACAATATGAAATTATACAACATAGGGCGCTAACTGCCCATATGGCAACATCATGACGCGGGCAGGCGGAGTGTCACACCAGAATGTGTTTGCCGTTTTCGAGGTGCTGGCGCATCAACCGCGCCGCCTGTTTCCCACCGCCGGATGCCAGCGCATTGCTCAAAAGAAGATGTCCGGGTCGGCCGGGTATTCGAGGTCGTCGTCGTCTCCGATGACATGCATGTTCAATAGCCACGCGAGGACCAGCCATGAAAGCGAGATGGTATAGCGAATGACCGCTTTCATCTGCTCTTGCGTCGGGTTCGGGCCGAAATAACCCTTCATGCCCTCGAAGATGAGATTTTCGAGGATCTTGCGTGTGTCCTGCTCGAGCGGCGTCAGGAGGCGATACCAGAAATCCGGCTCCGGGCCTTCTTCCATGAGTTCGTCCCAAATCTGCTGGATGTCTTGCGGCAGGGTTGGAAAGATCGGTGTGTCGTCCGTATCCTCGTGGTTGCCCGACGGGTCGAAAAAGTCGTCGGGCGTTGGCACATCGCCCCGGCTGAGAAGCTCGTTTATGAAGTCTTCGAATGAATCACGGCGGTTGTTTTCTTCCATAAAACCTCTTCCGCAATTGCTGGCGGCCTCTTGCACAGGTGGATCGCTAACGTCTGAGCGACGGTTAGTTGTTTGGTTGACTCGATGGGGCAAGGCTGGTCGAAGATCCACCCGACCAACTCAAGTAGCTCTGCGCGCGTGCGCGTTTTGTTTCAATGCCTCAATCGGCGTGAGTAGGGTTCGAACATACAAATTATACCGGCCCTGGTCAATGGATTACTGTTTCAATGCCTCAATCGGCGTGAGTAGGGGTCGAACGCTGAGGGAAGATATAACAGCGCTCAAACAGTTCTGTTTCAAT
>QGUR01000261.1 GCA_003242205.1 Chloroflexota bacterium
AGATTTGTATAAGAGTCAGTCTTCGATCTGCGTGTATAGCGGCGGGTTAACGCTGTCCAGTTCGCCGAGCGTCACCTCGGCGTCGCGCAGAAATTCGTCGACCGTGACGCGCTCCGTATAGGAAAAAGTGCGCTCCCGGCCATCGGCAACCAGCGAAACCAGAATCGACGGCGGCGGTGTGCTGGGCGCGCAGGCCGCAAACAGGAGGCACAACAGGGCGAAGCTGAAGAAGCTGAAGCGGGCAGCAGTGTTCATAGCGGGGAACTGTAGCATAAGGTCGCGGACGCGGCAATGACGTCGCGGCCCAGGACAAACCTCCAGTTGCATCCTGGGCCGCGGAGGCAAGCTACTTATGCGGGTGATGTCTCTTCCGGCGTTATTTCTCCCGGCAGCGTTTCTTCCGGCTGCGCCGGCTCCGGAGGCGCTGCGTCGGGGAAGATGGTATCGCGCAGCGCTTGCAGCAGGCTTAGCACGTCGCGGTTACGGACGTTCGCGCCGCCGCTGGCTGTTGCGCCTGCCGTGATGTCGCCGGGCAGGCCGGGGGCCTGGCTCAGTGTGACGTTGTCGGGGTTCAGGCCGTTGTCCGGCAGGCTGCTCAGCGAACGCCACAGGTTGTAGACCGGAACCTTTGCCTGATCGCCGATTTCGATGATGGCGTCGTTGATCTGCCGGACGCGATCCGCGTTGTCCGGTCGCGGCTGCACCGTAGTCAGCACGGGAATGACACCGGCATTGGTGCTGATCTGCACGATTTGCTGTAGCTGGTTGCGGAATTCATCCACGTTGGTGTCCGCCAGCGCGTCGTTCATGCCGACGCTGATGATGACGACTACCGGCTGCGCCAGGCGCAATTCACAGGCCAGCGGGCTTTCACCCGGGTTGCAGCGGCTTGTATCGGCGCGCGCCGGGTCGAGCAGGTCTGCCGCGCGCCAGCCGTTGCCCGTGGCGAGACTCTGGCGGTTGAAGCTGGTCACGCCGCCAAGGTCCACCATGTTGAACCAGTCGATGATGCCCTGCAGGCCGCGGGTGCTATCGTCGAGCGTGTAGTTGCCCGGGTTATTGAAGGGATCGAGATAGTTCCCTGCGGCGGCAGTCTCATCACCGGCGACCGTGAAGACGGTTGGCCGGTTGCCCAGCGCCTGACCCTGCTGGTAGATCGAACGCAGATTATCGCGCAGTTGCTGCTCGCCCAGATCCGGCAGGACCGGCGCGCTTTCGGCAAGACCGGGCCGTGGCGGCTCGACGACTTCAGGCTGTGGCACATCGACCGCGCGCGAGGTTTCATTCGTGCCGCCGGCATCTGTCACGCGCAGCGTGACCGTGTATGTGCCCGGCGCGGCATACACGTGCATCGGGTGTTGTTCGGCGCTGGTGTTGCCGTCGCCGAAGTCCCAGTGCCATTCCGTGATGCCACCGCTGGCGCTCGTGCTGGCGTCAACAAACTGCACCGTCAGATCGCCGGCCAACTGGCTGGTAAAGGCGGCGGCCGGTGGTTGGGCTGCGGCTTCCAGCACCACCTGCTGCGCGGCGCTGTTGCTGCCCGCCGCGTCGGTGACGGTCAGCGTGATCGTATACGTGCCGGGCGCGGCGTAGGTGTGGGTCGGGTTCTGTTCGGCGCTGGTGTTGCCATCGCCGAAGTCCCACTGCCACTGCGTAATGCCGCCTTCGGCGCTGCTGGTCGAGGCGTCCTGAAGCTGTACCGTCAGGTCGCCGACCGTTTCTACGGAGAAGTTGGCTACCGGTGGCTGCGCCGGTTCCGGTACGTTGATGGTCTGGCTGCTCGTGGCGCTGCCTGCGGCGTCCGTCACCGTCAGCGTAACGGTGTATGTACCGGGCGCGGCGTAGGTGTGGATCGGGTTCTGTTCGGCGCTGGTGTTGCCATCGCCGAAGTCCCACTGCCATTGTGTGATGCCGCCCTCGGCGCTGCTGGTCGAGCCATCGGTGAACCGAACCTGCAAATCGCCTTCGAGGACGCTCGTAAAGCTCGCTTCAGGCTCAGGAACGCCGGGCGATGTCGGCGCTTCTGTCGCTGTCGGCGGCGGAACAACGGACGCTTCGAGCGTTGGCGGCGGGGCCTGTGTCGGGCCCAAGACGGTGATCTCGCGGCGCGTGCTCGAACTGCCGCCCGGTCCGATGACGGTCAGGAACACGTTATAGGTTCCGGGCGTGTTGAAAATGTGCCGCGGGTTGCGATCGGTACTGCCCGTTCCATCGCTGAAGTTCCAGTGATAGGCGGTGACGACGCCCGCCGACTGATCGGTGAACTGCACGGTCAGCGGGGCAGGGCCTTCGAGCTTATCGGCAGTGAACCCGGCGACCGGGGCCTCTGGGCTTTGCACGTTGATCTGAGTGGATACATTGGACGTCCCGCCCGGCCCGGTGACGGTCAGCGTCACATTATAGAGGCCGGGTGTGCTGAACTGGTGCTGCGGGTTCTGTTCGTTGGTCGTTGTGCCGTCGCCAAAGCTCCACTGATAGCTGGTAATGTTGCCGCTCGACTGGTTGCTGAAACGCACCAGCAGCGGCGCCTGACCCTGATTGCGGTCGACAGTGAAGGCGGCAATCGGGCGCGGCGTATCGGGCGTGGCCGAAGGCACTTGCGTCGGCGCGCGGTTCTGGATGCGAATGTTGTTGACGACGGTCGAGAGACTGGTCGCGTCGCGCAGGAAGACGCGCAGACGAAGCTGATACGTGCCATCCTGCACCGCGCCGGTATTCCAGATGCCGAGCAGGTTATTCAGCACGGGCTGTTGAATGGGGCCGGTCGCCGCGTACCACAGGTTGCCCGGATTGGGATCGGGGCCATATTCAAGCTGATATTGCAGAAAGTCGGGATGCATGGCCGAGCCAAGCACCTGAACATTGCCCGCCACGACATTGCCGGGGATGGGCGAGAGAATGACGATGCTCACCGGAACCTGTGGATTGGCAGGCGGCTGGTTCTGCTGGGGTGGCGGAACCACCGCGGTGGGAAAACCGGCGATGCTGGTTGGCTGCTGGCCCGGCCGCGTGGTTGGCACAAGCGCCGTCAGCGGCAAAGTCGTCGGCACGCCCAGCGTTCCCTGTGGCGTGCGCGTTGGCGGCGAAGTGCCGAACGGCTCCTGCGTGATTTCTTCAATGCCTCCCGGTGATGCGGTCAGATTGCAGGCTCCGGCGGCGACTGCGATCAGCAACACAAGGAAAACGATCAAGAGCGATCTGAATTGTGAGGCCATAGGTATCCGTATTTCCCGGGGCGCGCTGTGTCCTGATACAAATTCCCGCGCCCGACTCCCTTTCAGTTCAGCCTGTTTCGGTCCTGTCATTACCCGGATGCCAAGCCAGCGTTCTGGCCAAGGCATGCCACGGTACATCATAATGCTACATGGCCTTAAAGAAAATTGCCTTAGCTCGGCGGCACATCGTTGGTCAAGCGTAGCAGTCGCGTTTTGCCCGTCCGGCGGGCGCGACCGTGAGAAGCTCATGAGACCTCGTCATGACAATGGCACTGATAGCGACGCAGGTTAAAATGGTTTCCAGAGAATGACTGCCACCGGCAGCGCAGATTTCAATCTACAGGGCAGAACGGTAGCGATTAATGTTTTCTGAACACTACGATCAAGAACCGGCCGGCGTCCGGTTCCCCACGAGCAGCGCGTTTACGATCCGCGCTCTGGCATTCGTCATACTGGTATTTGCCTCGGCCGGGCTGGTGCTGGCGCAGGAGAGGACTGAAGTAACCCCGACGCCCGCGCCATCGAAAACTCCGGCCCCGACGGCGACGGTTGCCGAAACCGAGGAGGCTACTGCCACCGAGGCGGCAACGTTTCGCGCGCTGACACAGGCCGATCTTTCCATCGTCACCGGCAACGTCCAGCGGCCTAACGGCATTACCTGGCATGATGACAAGCTGTATATCTCGTGCAGCGGCGACTGGACGCTCTATCAACTCGACGCCACCAGCGGCCAGACGATGACCTATATCTTCGGGATTCGTAACGCGCATACGCTGGTCGCCGAAGACGCCGAAAATGGCGAGTTGAGTCTCTGGGTTCCGGACTTTCAGTTGAACACGCTGGCGAATGTCACCCGTGCCGGTGTGCGCCCGGTGACGACCGATCTGCAGGGGCCGTGGGGGCTGGCCAAGCTCGATGATGAGAACTTTCTGGTGAGCAATCTGGGCGGCAATAATGTGGTGCGTGTCTCGCGTGAAGGCGAGGTTCAGCCCGTAGTCGAGGGGCTGCGCGCGCCCACGGGGCTGGCGGTTGATGGTGACGTCTTCTACGTTGCCAACAATGGCAGCACTCGCCGTTCGGTCGAGTGGTATCCGACGCCTGCGCCGGACAGCGATGAGCTCGTGATCGAACCGGACAGCGAGGACAGCCATTCGCTGGTCAGCGGCCTACAAAACGTGACCGGACTGGTGATGGGACCGGACAACTATCTCTACATGGCCTATTCGCTGGGAACCCGCGGCGTTGTGGGGCGCGTCGACCCGGAGCGCTGCCGTGAAAACGGCGGCTGCACGCATGACGAGGTTGAAATCGTGCTGCTGACCGAGCTTGCCGCGCCGCTGGCAGGCCTGACCATCTCGCCGGATATGCGACTGTACGTTCACACCATGTTCAGCCCGGACATCTACTGGGCGTCGCTGGATCGAAGCGCCGAAGACGCCTGATGTCTTGAGCCTCGCTCGCAGCCGGGCGGGACTTTTTAATTGCACCCGGATGCTTCCGGCGACGAGTCGCGCCGGAAGCATCCGGCTAGTGGTGAACCGGGAAGCGGCGCTCGATGTAACGCACGACCACCGAGCCGAGAACGGTCATGGTCAGGTAGATCATCGCCGCCAGAAAATAGGTTTCGAGATAGCGAAACGACGCGCTGGAAGACAATTTCGCCAGTTGCGTGATGTCCTGAACGCCGAGAATCGCAACCAGTGACGAGTCCTTAATCATCGCGATCATGTCGTTGCCAAGCGGCGGTAGCACGCGGCGCACCGCCTGCGGAAGCACGATATACCGCATGACCTGCGAATAGTTCATGCCCAGCGAACGCGCCGCTTCGATCTGTCCCTTGCTGATGGACTGAATGCCGGCGCGAAAGGTCTCTGAAAGAAACGCGCCGTAGGTGAATGTCAGCGCGATGATGGCCGATGTCGGGGAACTGCCCCGCAGCCCGAGATTGATATCAAAGACGTCACGCGAGATGCGATTAACTTCCGGCACGATCACGAAGGCGACAATCAGCAGCGTCACCAAAATCGGCAGGCCGCGCAGAATCTGAACGTATAACGTCGCGGCGTTATACAAAAAAAGCTGGATAAATCCGAGGATGGCCCCGAACGAGCCGTAACGCTGTTTCGGCGGGTTGGCGCGAATGATGCCGATGATCAGGCCGACGACCAGTGCGCTGGAAAACGCCGTAAAGCTGACGGTCAGCGTCATGGCGATGCCGGAGCGAAGCTGGTTGAAGATGCTACTGTAGAGCGGATTGCTGTAAACCAAGCCGGCGACGTAGATGCCGAGCAGCGATAATAAAACAAACCACCACGGAATCTGATAAATCGCCCGGACGAACGAGAATTTTACAACCGTCGCCTCGCGCTGTGGCGGCGCCTGTGCCGGTAAATCCATTAGTCGTTATTCCCTGAGACTATACTTCAACGAAAGTACATGACGCATTTTAGCGGGAATGGCAGGGGGAACCATCTTAAGATTCCCCCTGAACCGGAAGCTGTGCGATGATACCGTCGTGCCGGAGGCTACGCTTCTTCTTCGCTTTCCTCACCGACGCTGGCGGGATCGAATTCCAGGAACCACTTGGTGAACATCTCGTCGAGCGTGCCATCGGCGGCCAGACTGGCCAGACCCTGGTTGATCGCATCGCGCAGTTCGGAGCCTTCGGGGAAGATGAAGCCCAGTTCTTCCGACGTCAGTGGTTCGCCAATCAGAGTCAGCCGGTCGCCTTCCGCGCCCAGATAACCCTGCGCGGCGACGTCGTCCATCAGCACGGCGTCAATGTCGCCATTCAGCAGCGCCTGAACCGCGATGGGGAACGTATCAAATGCCTGAACGCGTTCCGCGCCGACCAGTTCGACCGACAGGTCGTAGTTTGTCGTACCGGGCTGCGAACCCATGATCAGCGATTCATCGGCGGCGAACTCTTCAGCCGAGGTAAAACGGTCTTCGCCAGCGCGGGCCAGCAGGCGCTGCTGCAACTGGATATAACCGAGCGAAAAGTCCACGATCTCATCGCGTTCTTCCGTGATCGTGATGCCATCGGCAGCCATGTCGAATTCACCCTGTGACACGGCAACGATCATGCCATCCCAACTGGTTTCGATGTAGACCGGGACGAAATTGAGGCGCTTGCCCAGCTCGTTCAACACGTCGTAGTCCCAGCCTGCCGGTTCACCAGTGACCTGATCGATGAAGTTGAAAGGCAGGTAGGCGTTTTCAACTGCGATCGTTACTTCGCGACCCCCAAGATCGGGCAGTTCCAACTCACAACTGGGGGCCATTTGGCCACGGCGGGGGGAAATGGAGCTAAACGCTCCGGCGTTTTACTTTTC
>QGUR01000531.1 GCA_003242205.1 Chloroflexota bacterium
CGGAGATTTTTATAAGAGACAGGGTTTAAGGCCCGCGTGTCTGGCGCGATTGCGAGCTTGTATTGCTGCCGGTTGAACAGATCGTCAAGGACGATGTACTCGTGATCGAACCCGGCGACCGGGCGGTGGTTGACGGTCGCGTGATTTACAGCGACGCGCTGGAACTGGACGAGTCGCAGCTTACCGGCGAGTCCGACGCCGTTTTCAAGGATGTCGGCGATACCATCCACTCCGGTTCGTTCTGCATCGCGGGCACGGGGGTTCTGGTCGCCACGCGGGTTGGCAAGGACAGCACCATCAACCAGCTGGCGCAGCTTGCCAAGACCTACAAAACGGTGCTGACACCGACCCAGCAGCGCATCGTCACGTTGGTGCAGTTGTCGGTGGTGGTGATGGCGATTGTCGGGCCGATGGTGTTCGTTTCCGGCTATCTCAATCACCTGCCGCCGCTGGAAGTTTTTCGCAACGCGGTCGTATTCGTCACCAGTCTGGTGCCGCAGGGGTTGGTGCTGACGGCTATTCTGTCGCTGACGCTCGGCGCGATCAGCATCAGCCGCTTTCAGACGTTGATCCAGCGAGTCAATGCCGTCGAGTCGCTGGCCAATGTGACCGTGCTGTGTTTCGACAAGACCGGCACGCTGACGCACAACCAGCTTACCGTGACGGAGATCATTCCGCTGAACGGCCTTTCGTGCGACGCCATCAACGAGCGGTTGTATACCTACGTGCAGAATCTGTCCCACCAGAACCGCACGGCGGCGGCGGTCGCCGAATACGCGGCGGCCAGCGTGAACGGCAAATCGGGGCCGGTGCAGACGAAGCTGCGCGAGATTCCGTTTACATCGGCCCGCAAATGGGGCGCGATCGTTCTGCCGGGCGAGACGCTGATTCTCGGCGCGCCGGAACGTGTGTTGGTCGGCAGCGAAACGGCGCTGGCGGCAGCCGAACGCGCGCGCGACCTATCGGCGGAAGGCTACCGCGTGCTGGCGCTGGCGCGGCAGGAAGAACCGCCGCAGGACAACGAGCCGCCACGCCAGCGTGAGCCGATGGCGCTGATTTTGCTCAGTGACCGCGTACGCGAGGATATTCAGGAAACGCTGCAAATGTTCCGCGAGCAGTCGGTCGCGCTCAAGGTCATCAGCGGCGACAACGTGCAAACGGTGACTGCCATTGCCCGCCAAGCCGGGATTGACGTGACACATGCCTATACCGGCGACCAGCTTGAAGCGATGACCGATGCCGAACTGGCGACTGCGGCGGTCGAAGGCACGATTTTCGCGCGCGTCGAGCCGGACACCAAGCGCAAGCTGGTTGCGGCGCTGCGCGAGCGCGGCGAATACGTCGCCATGGTCGGCGATGGCGTCAACGACGTGCCGGCGCTCAAGGCGGCCGATCTGGCGATTGTGATGAACGACGGCGCGCAGATCAGCAAGGATGTCGGCGATATCGTGCTGCTCAACAACGCCATGTCAACGCTGCCGCTGGCGTTCCGCGAGGGTCGGCTCATCACGCAGACGATTTTCGGAACCAGCAAGCTGTTTCTGGTCAAGAACGTTTACAGTGTGCTGCTGTTCATCTTTGCCGGGTTTATGGCCATGCCGTTCCCGATCAACCCGATTCAGATTAGCTGGGTGACGTTCGGCGTGGTCAACATCCCGGCGACGCTGATCGCCTTCCGCTTGATGCGCCCGGCGTACATGCGCCGCTTCCGCGAGGACGGGCCCGTTTATGTCATCAACGGCGGCATCTTCGGCGGGGCGGCGCTGGCGCCTCTCTATTGCGGTGGTTATCTGAAGGGGGGGGAAAACAAGGGCCCCCGG
>QGUR01000262.1 GCA_003242205.1 Chloroflexota bacterium
CCGGCTCCGGCCCAGTTGTCTACCGAGCCGGTCGCGACGGAGACGGCCGTGCTGCCGACCGCAACCAGCACAACGCCGACACCTGCCCCGACGCCGACGGAATCCGGCCCTGCCCGGCTGACGATCTGGTGGCCGGAACCGCTGGCCCCGCTGGATAACGAGACTGCCGCCGAGGTGCTGTCGCAGCAACTCAGCGCGTTTCAGCGCGAAAACAGCGACATTTCGGTCGATTTTCGTCTCAAACGGGTCGAAAATGTCGGCGGGATTCTGTCGACCTTGCGCGCGGCCAGCGCTGTCGCCCCCGGCGCGCTGCCGGATCTGACGCTGCTGCGCCGCGATGACATGTTGATCGCCGCGCAGGCTGGCCTTCTGCATCCGCTCGATAACCGCGTTTCGCAGGCGGTCAGGGAGGACTTGCCGGGAGTTGTGCTGGAACTGGGCAGTTACAACGACCAGCTTCTGGGCCTGCCGTACACCCTCGAACTGCTGCACGTCGCCTTTCCGCCGGGCATGGAAGCGCCGGAAGCCTTGACGCTGGACAGTCTGCTGGCGGAAGAAATCCCGTTCGTTTTCCCGGCAGGGCGCACCAGCGGCTTGAACCATGTCCTGCTGGTGCAGTATCTCGCGGCGGGCGGCGCGGTGTCCGAAACCGGCGGGCTGGTGGTCGATGCCAGCGCCCTACGCAGCACGCTCCGGTTTTACGAGGAAGCTCTGGGGCGCGGGCTGGTCGATCCCATTGCGCTGGAATATGTGCGCCCCACGGATTATCGTTCGCGCCTGATCACCGAGTCGCGCGGGGCGTTTGTCGTCACATCGACCATGTACTTGGAACTGGTAGACGCCGGTGTCGAGCTTGGCATTGCGCCCATCCCGACTCACGACGGCACGGCGATGACCGTGCAGGATGGCTGGCTGTGGGTGCTGACGACGTCTGACGCCGAGCGACAGGAACGCGCGCTGCGCTTCCTGAACTGGATGCTGGATGCCCAGCGCCAGATTGAATACGCTCAGGTGCTACACATGCTGCCCTCGCAGCGCACGGCCTTGCGCCAGTTGCGCTATCCCGAATACGCGAGGTTTGTCAACAACCTGCTTTCGAACGCTATCCTGCCGCTGTCCGAGAGCGCCAGCGGGACGACGGCGCGGGCCATGCAAAGCGCGCTGGCGGCTGTGATGACCGGCCAGCGCACCGCCGAGGAAGCCACGCGCGACGTCCTCAATCAGTTGAATAACTGACGGGCGGCGTGGCTTCCGGTTACGCTCCCTCTGTGCTGGCGATGCCCAGATCGGTCAGGGCAGCGCGCAGCGTATTCAGGTCGATTGGCTTGGAGAGATAACCGTTGGCCCCGGCGGCCAGCGCTTCTTCCTCACGGGAAGGAACCTGCGCCGAAATCACGATGACCGGCACATCCGTCGTGGCCGGGTCGGCGCGCAGCTCGCGCAGGAGATCAATGCCGTTCGTATCTGGCAGCATGAGGTCAAGCAGAATGGCATCTGGTTTGAGATAAGCAAGCCGGTCTCGCGCCTGACGGCTCGATAGTGCGTCGACGGTTTCGTGCCCCATCATCGACAACAATTTTGCCAACAGCTTCACGGTCAGTGGCTCGTCATCTACGATCAGAATTTGCGCCATCCGGAGTTTGCTCACATTCATGCGGTGGTAGACGGTGCCTTAACGTCGTTCGGAACGGCTGACGCTGGCGTTGCTTTCTGATACAGGCGGTGGGTTTTGTAGCATTCGGTTCCCATGCTCTTCAGCACGCGGATCACCTTGTCGTTGACCTCAAGAATCCAGCCGCTGTCGGAGTGGCGATAGCGCCCGGCGAGGATGGCCTTCAGCCCGTAGTAGAGCAGCACGGCATCCACGCCCTTGTTGCGGTATTCTTCCTTCACCCCAAAGAGCGGTGTTCGCACCCAGTCGATGATCGGATTGATCTTCCAGTAGTACAGCGCCTTCAGCAACGTCCACCACTCTGGCACGCCGGGGCGCGGGTAGGCGCGGTGCAACACCTGATTGAAATCGGGTATCGGCAGCACGAAGCCCGCCGGGTTGCCATCGACAAAGGCGAAATGCGCCAGCTTGGGGTCGAAGAACTGTCCCAGACTTTGAACCGTGGCTTCCAGCTCGCGTTCGGTCATTGGCACAAAGCCCCAGTTTTTCTCCCAGGCGGCGTTATAGAGGTCCTTGAACATGGCGAAGTCCGCTTTCAGGTTTTTGGGATCGGCCTGGCGGACGGTGATATTGCTGCGTTTCATGATGCCGTTGGTCAGCTTTTCCAGCCGCGTGAACAGACCGCTGTTAAGCGCGCCCTCGCGGTTGAGGTAAAAGCTGTTCAGGTCCATCACTTTTTCGAAACCCGCGTTTTCGATCAACCGCTGGTAGTAGGGCGGGTTGTAGGGCATCAGCAGCACGGGCCGCGAAAAATTGCTGACTAGCAGGCCGATTTCTTCGTGCGTCGTGAACGATGCCGGGCCGCGCATGGCTTCGTACCCGCGCTCGCCCACCCATTGCAGCGCGGTGTCGAGCAGCGCAGAGGCGGCTTCCTCGTCGTCAAAGACCTCAAACGTGCCAAACCAACCGATGTTTTCGTGGTGAAACTCATTGTGACGGTGGTTGATGAAGGCCGTAATCGTGCCGACGATCTGGTCGCCGCGCCATGCCGCGAAGTATTCCCCCTCCATGTAATCCCACGCGGCGTTTTTGTTTTTGTCCAGCAGGCTTCGCCGCATAGACAGGAGCGTTGGAACCCAGTTCGGATCGTTCTTGTAGACCGTCCAGGGAAATTCAAAGAAGGCTTTAAAATCGCGTTTGGATTCGATTTTACGAACTGAAACGGGAGCTACCATATGTCGCTCATCCAGCATGTGGGCCAATGCAATTGCCTATCTTACCTTTCCGGCTCAAATTGCCCAAAATAATCTTGACAGGCTCAAATCGCTTTGCTAGCATTTAGTTGCTGATGATCCACAGTAGCTCAACGGCAGAGCAATCGGCTGTTAACCGATGGGTTCCAGGTTCGAATCCTGGCTGTGGAGCACATAAAAACGCCTCGCACCGCGCGAGGCATTTTTTATTTGACGCAGGGGCGCTTCAAACCAGCGAACGGCCATCGAGCGGGCCGTGATTCAGTTCGTAAATCACGCGCAGACCATCGAGCGTTAGCTCAGGCGCGATCGTATCGATGACGTTGGTGTGCTGCTGAAAGATGCTGGCCATCCCGCCGGTTGCGATAACGCGCGCTCGCTCATCCCCAAGCGCAGCCTGAATCCGGGCGACGAGTCCTTCGACCAACGCGACATAGCCTAGAAAAATGCCGGACTGCATGGCGTGAATTGTGTTCCGCCCGATGGGATTGGGCGGCGGTTCCAGTTCGATCTTGTGCAACTGGGCGGCGCGGCTGACCAGAGCGTCGTGAGCCAGATTGATACCCGGCGCAATCGCGCCGCCGATATACGCGCCATCGGCGGAAATGACGTCGAAGGTGGTGGCTGTGCCGAAGTCGATGACGATGGCCGGGCCGCCATAGAGCGCGACGACCGCCGCCGAATTGACGATGCGGTCCGCGCCCGCCTGCTCTGGCTGGTCGATGTCGATACGGATGCCGGTTTTGGTGCGGTTGGTGACGATCAGCGGCTCGATGCGAAAATAGTGGCGGCATAGCTCGGTGAAGGTGGTCGTCAGTCTTGGCACAACGCTGCTGATCACCACCCCGCCGACGACATGAAAACTCAGCCCGTCTCCCTCCAGAAAATTGCGAATGAGAACGGCATATTCGTCCGGCATTTTCTCGGCGACGGTTCGCGCCCGCCAGTTGGGACGCCACGCGCCGCCACGCCAGAGGCCGAGGTGAATATTGGTATTGCCGATGTCAATCGCAAGCAGACTTCGCTGGTTGGATATCATGGTTTCGTCCTTTGTGTGCATGAGGATTGTAACGCTAGCGGCGAGGTCAGTGTTACAATGACGTTAGCGCCTTGACTTGGAAAGCACCACGAAGATGACTGAGTTACAGGTACGCCAGGCAACGCTCGACGATACACAGGCCATCAGCGCTCTTTTCCGCTCCCAGATTCAGGTGTGGCAGCGGTTTGATGCAGAAGGACGCGTTCAGGATGTGGAATACCACCAGCTCACGATTTATGAGCGCTGGCTTCATGGTGGCCCGTGGATGAGCGTCGAGACCGCCGCGATTCAGTTGTGCCAGTTGCTGATTGGCGCGGGTATTCCTCTGGTGGCGACGCTGGGCGACGAGGTGGTCGGCTACGCGGAAGCCTATCATGGCCATGAACCGCCGCCATTCGGCGATCATCTGCATGTCGCGTATCTGATTGTTGCGCCGGACTTTGTGGGCAGGGGGGCGGAAGACGCCCTGATGGGCGCTCTGCGGGAACGCGCCAAAACGCTGAAGGCGAAAACGCTGACGGTCAGCCGGGTGGGCGACGCTACCGCGACCGTCCAACTACAGGATCATTTTGATTTCGAACCATTGTGCCGCGTGCAGCGGATGAGCCTGCCGGCGCGCACGGGGCAGATTTTCTACCGCGCGACCGAGCACACCAATGCCGATGCCGCCCAGATTCGCGGCTGGGGAATGCCGGTGGGCCGCATGACCAGCGCGCGGCAGGAGTGGGAACATTTGTGGCCGCCCACATGGGAGACGATTCCGGAGCTTCGCAACCAGCGCACACATCGCCTGCACGTTTCCGCCGCGGGGCAGGAGGCGTTCGTCTGCTTCCGGCAGCAGCTTTACGATCCCCGCAGCGTCGATATTTACTGCTGGTCGCCCAAGCCGCTGACGAACCAACTTGTTTCCGCGCTGCGCGACTGGGCGCATCGCGAAGGCTATCGCAATCTGTACTGGGTCGTGGCGGACGATACCGTCAAAACGTTGGGGCCGGAGGCTGAGCTTAGCGGCTATTCGGTGGAAATCTGCGCCGTGACGCCGCGTGAGCCTGCTTAACCTCCGATCTTCCCGGTGAGCTGAGCGCCAGACTTATGCCAGTCTATCAGCCTGAACACGTTGAATACACCATTGTCAGCGGGCGCATCCAGATCGCGCTGGGAGATGGCAATCTGCTGCCCGCGTATTGGGCGCATCCGGATATCGGCGACCTGTTTCCGGGCATCGTGCTAGTGCATGACTGGTGGGGCCTGACCGACGTCGAACGCCATTTGTCCAGCCTGTTCGCGCAGGCCGGTTACTACGTGATCGCGCCGGACCTGTTCGACGGCAAGATCGCCACGTCGCCACAGGAAGCCTACACGCTGGTCGAGCAACTTGGGGCGGGCGGGTATCCTCGTGTGGACACGGCGCTTCAGGCGCTGGAAACCCACGCGCGCTGCAACCGCCATGTTGCGGCGGTAGGGCTTGGACTGGGCGGCACGCTGGCCCTTCAGGCCGCGCTCACCCGGACCGACCTCGAAGCGGCGGTCGTCTATTATGGCTTTCCCCAGCGTTTTCTCGGCCAGTTCAGCCGGGCAAAAGCGCCGATCCTTGCGCTTTATGGCAGCAACGAGCCGCATGTGCCGGTTGAAATCCGCGCCGCGTTCGAGGCGGAGTTGGCGGCGGGCGATTTGCCACATCAGTTTGTGACGCTCGAAGGCGCGTGGCGCGACTTCTTCAACCCGACGGACTCGCCGCGGCTGATGGAATACGCCCGCCAGGCATGGAGCCACACGCTCAATTTCCTCGAACGTTTTCTGGAAGGGCCGCGACGCCGCCCCGAAGGCGCATAGTCGGCTTTTCAGGGTTACGCGCTGCGCTGGCTCGCGGCAGCCTGCCCGGATTCTCCATACCTGAACAGTGAATTAATAATGATTGTAATTACTCTCATGGCGTGCTAGACTGAGGTATCGTTGGAACAGTCCAAGCGGGGCTAACGATGTTTCCCTTAACTGGAAATGGCCGGGTCGACAAGGATCTGGCTGAGGAACGACAGCGGGAAATGCTGGAAGAAGCGCAGGCCAGACAGATCGCCGAAGGCGACGCGGCGGCGCTGGAAGGCGAGAACTACCAGCCCGTAACCGACAGCGAGGACGATCTGATCGGTTATCGTGAAAGCAACAAGCACGTTCGTGAAGATTGATGTTGAAGGCTGAAGGATATAAAACGCGCCCGTATGGGCGCGTTTTTTTGTTTCTCACGTAGCTAGTGCGAACGAGGCGTTGCTGGCTAGCGTTCGGCGAGGAGCTGGCGCACGCGCTCGACGACTTCGGCCTGCGGCACGCTGATTTCCAACCCATCGCTGAGCCGCTTGAGTTTGACGACGCCCGCCGCCTGCTCGTCGGGGCCGAGCAGCGCCACCAGTGGCACGCCCTTTTTGTCGGCATATCCAAGCTGCTTGCCAACCCCTTTGTCCAGCATGTAAAGCTCGGTACGGATGTTGTGGGCGCGCAGCAGCGCCGCCAGTTGGGTCGATTCGCTGTGCAGTTCGGGGTTGAAGACGGTGACCAGCACCTCGACGACCGTGCCGCCAAGCGACGCCGGATACAGGTCGAGTAGCTCCATCAGG
>QGUR01000532.1 GCA_003242205.1 Chloroflexota bacterium
GGCGGGAAGTTTTCGCCTTTCGGCTGTCAGAATGAACGGGTGCTGTGGGGGGGAGCTGACGAATCTGCGTCTTTTCTCGGCGATGGGGAAAAATGTTCTAGGCCGCATGTTCACCAGCGACATCCTGGGGCCGCCCCATATGACAATCTAGGAAGCGTGATTCGAGATCCGCCAAATAGGAGAAGCTGCGGCCCGACTGCGGGGTCGATATTGAGCGATTTCTAACACGCGGGGATAATATTTGCGACTTGCAAGGTCGCTCTCGCATTCCTTTCCTTGATTCGATATGGTAGCCGGCCCGGTGCGCACCATCGGGACGGTTCTACATTTCTGGCTGTTGAAGGACTCGGACCGTGAAGCGGTACTTGATTGTCGGCGCTGCCTCGGCGTTGTGCGGCGCATTGTTCACGGTGATGTTGATTGACGATGCCCATGTGGGGAACGCCTCGGCGCAGCAACCGCCCATCGGGCAGCGACCGCCCGCGGCGACCACTCCTGCTCCGCCCGCTACGTTTCCCTCACAACGCGGTCCGGCCACGCGAATCCCGCCACCCCCAGCTCCGGCGGACTTTCCTCCGCAGGCGCGCCGCGTGCAACCCGAGCCGTCGAGTACCTTGGCGGTTCCTGCGCCTGCGATCCCCGGTGACGAATTCACGCCCGAAGAACGCGTTAACATTGCGGTTTACGAGAAGTGCAATCGCAGCGTGGTCCACATTACGACGCGCAGCGTGCAGCCAGAACGGTTCTTCCTGATCGAGACGCACCAGATTGAGGAAGGCGCGGGTTCCGGCGCTGTCATCGACAAGCAGGGCAACATACTGACGAACAATCATGTGGTTGCCGGCGCCAAGGAAATGCGCGTCACGCTCTATGACGGGGAAACGTATACGGCATCTCTGGTTGGCCAGGACTCGGTCAATGACATTGCCGTGATTCGCATAGACGCGCCGCCCGAATCGTTACACCCCGTTGAGTTGGGCGATTCCGAGCGTCTGCGCGTCGGCCAAAAGGTATACGCTATTGGCAACCCGTTTGGTTTGGAGCGAACTCTGACGACAGGGATTATTTCCAGCTTGAACCGGCAACTGCCGTCGCAGGGAGGCCGCACGATGAAGTCGATCATCCAGATCGATGCTGCCATCAATCCCGGCAACTCGGGCGGGCCGCTGTTGGATAGTCGGGGGCGGTTTATTGGTATGAATACGGCTATTGCCAGCGAAACCGGGTCCAACACGGGTGTTGGGTTTGCAATTCCCGTCAACACGGTGCGCCGGGTCGTTCCACAACTGTTGGAGCACGGCCGTGTGATTCGGGCCGATATTGGCATTATCCGCGTGTTTCAAACGGAAAAAGGGCTGCTCATTGTGTCGCTTGCGGCCGGCGGTCCAGCGGAGCGGGCCGGGCTTCAAGGATTTCGCCTCGTGCGCAAAGAAAGCCGGCGCGGCCCGTTTGTGTTCTCCGAAACACACATTGATCCTGACTCGGCCGATCTGATTGTGGCGGTAGACGGACAAAAATGCCGCACTGTGGATGAACTGCTGACGGTCGTCGAACACAAACGTCCTGGCGAGGAGATTATCGTGACCGTCGTGCGGCAAGGCCGTGAAATGCAAGTTCCCGTGGTGCTCGGCGCCGGTGAGTAGCAGCGGGAATCAGGTGGAGTAAATCCACATTCCCAAGAACATCGTGGGGAGCAATAGGGCCAGCACCCCTAAGGCAGGCCAAGGCCCTACGGCGGCAAGCGTGATCGCTGCGTCGAACATGATTAACGAGATGATGCAGCGTTTTATCGCCATCTGGACTATGTAAGAG
>QGUR01000263.1 GCA_003242205.1 Chloroflexota bacterium
GATTATCGTTTCGCAGATGATCCCGTTTCACCTGTTAATCGTGTCGCTGTTCCTGATGATCATTCAGCTAGGGCTGGTAGAGAACTATTTCGGCGCGATCATTCCGATAGCGGCGTCGCCCATTGGCCTCTTTTTTGTCCGCCAGTACATGTTGTCGATCGATGATGAAATGCTGAACGCGGCGCGGGTCGATGGCGCGAATGAGTATCAGATTTTCTTCTCGATCGTGCTGCCCAATGCCCGCCCTGCCATCGCCACTTTATTCATCCTGTTCTCGCTTGAGTACTGGAACAATCTGCTCTGGCCGCTCATCGTGTTCCGGCAAGCCGATAACATGCCGCTGGCCGTTGGCATCAACCGCCTGATCAACCAGTACCAGCAGTCGTATGACCTGGTCATGGCGGGATCGACGCTGGCGACGTTGCCGATCATTATCCTTTTCCTGTTCCTGCGCCGTCAGGTCATGGAAGGGATCGCCGCCACGGGCACGGGTATGAAGTAAACCCGCCGGGCAGCGCCTCAACCTCACACTTTACCCCGCGCTCCGCAGCTTGAGGCGGTCGCATGGGACGTAACAACATGAAACGTGGTGTGGCGATTCAACGAGGTCGCCACACCACATTTCATAAGCATCGCAGTACCGAATGCATGTAAACGCTCCGCAACAATTCAAGCCTGTTGCGCTTCGTAGGGCAACATGGTTCGGCAACGCGGGAAGTTTGAGCAACCCCAGAATTTGCTCCCGGCATTCGCTCCGCTCTTTGCCGTCCGCAGAACCATCTCGCCGCCACATTTTGGACACATCATCGTCACTTGCGCCTGTCGGACGTTATTTGATGGGTTAGCCTGTGCTGGCTTCTCGATTGAGATTTTTTGCACCTGTGCTCTCGTTGTGCCTAAATGAGGGGCAAGCAGGGCTTCGAGTTCAGCCATCGCATAGGAACGTCTTACGGGAACGTGCAGTAAAGGAAGTTTCGCTGCAGCAAATACGCCATCCACGAAAGCATCGCGCTCACGACGATCTGGACGTTCATGGCTTTTTGGGTAACAACCAGATAACTCTATGGCCGCCCGCTTGAACATGACAATCCCTGTCAGGTTCATGGCTTTACACTGAATGCATTTGAGGCTGTGTATGGCAAGGGCCGAGAATGGTATGGCGCAGAAAATACCGGAGCGACTGATCTGGGCTGTGGACACGCTTGACCTGAAACCGGATGATCGTGTGCTTGAGATCGGATGCGGGCACGGCAATGCGGTAGCACTCGTGTGCGAACGGCTCAACGGCGGCAGAATCACAGCCATCGACCGCTCTCAGGCCATGATCGACATGGCAATCAGGCGGAATAGCGCGTTCGTAGTTTCAGGCAAGGCAACATTTCATTGCGTAGCGCTCAGGCAGGCGAGCTTTGACGGAGAAACATTCGACAAAATTTTCGCCGTAAACGTCAACGTGTTCTGGCAGCAGCCCGCCGCAGAACTGGACGTGATCCGAAAAATTCTGAAAAACGACGGTTCGCTTTACCTGATCTACGAGCCGCCTTCCGCAGACAAAACGCGCCAGATCGCAGCAAAGCTGCAGGCTAACCTTCAGACAAACGGTTTTTGTGTTGAGGCGATACGCTTCAGGGACTCGCAAACTGCGTCCATGG
The DNA here is from genome assembly GCA_003242205.1 of Chloroflexota bacterium. Lineage (GTDB taxonomy): Bacteria > Chloroflexota > Anaerolineae > Aggregatilineales > Phototrophicaceae > ZC4RG36. Next base: position 1,653 of record QGUR01000263.1, read on the forward strand.
TATGCGCTCACGCCAGGCCGGCATAAGCGCTGCACGGCGAGCAGGGGCGCAGTCGTAGTGACTGTGCCCCTGCTGGCGCTGCGCTTTATGTGAGGCCCAGTTCACGCGCCGCGTCGTGGAAAATGGCGATGATGCGGTCGCAGGCTTCTTCGGTGAGCGCGGGCGCAACTGTGATGAGGTTGCTGCGCTCGATCAGGTCATCCATCTGCGGCAGCGTGCCTTTATCGTAGGAAATCTCGCGGGCAAACTCGTTCAACGGGTCGGACCACGGACGCCCTGCCGAATTGACGCCGCGTTTCTTCACCAGCGCGACGTTGTTGTAGTAGATATGCAGGCCCCAGTCGGTCATACAGATGTTGCCGATGCCCTTCGGCCCCGGTCGCACGCCTGCCGCCCGCGTCCGCTCCACGATCTGACGGCATACCTCCGCGCTTGGCCAGGTCATAATTACGAACGGACCACTGTCGCCATCCGGGTCGATACGGCGTCGCGGCGTTGCTCCGGGGATTTGCGAGATGCCGTCATAAAGCTGGCGGTTGCGGGCGCGCATGTTAGCGGTAATCTGATCCAGTTTTTGCGCCTGTGTATACACCAGCGCGGCGGCTATCTCACTCATGCGAATGCCGAAGCCCCAACCCTGCACCGGGCCTTCGGGATCGAGCCGCCCGGCGGCGTTGCGCGCATAGCCGAGATCGTGATAGGCATAAAGCCGGTCGTAGAGCGTGTCGTCATCGCAGACGACCATGCCGCCCTCGCCCGATGTCATGTTCTTGTTGTACTGAAAGCTGAAAATCGCCATATCGCCAAAGCTGCCAAGCGGCTTGCCGCCAAACGTCGCCCCGTTGGCCTGTGCCACATCCTCGATCAGCGTGACGTTATGACGGCGGCATATCTCAACGATCCGGCCAACATCGCCGCAAGCGCCGCTCATGTGAACGAGCAGCACGGTTTTTGTGCGTGCGTTGATCTTGCGTTCGAGGTCCGCCGGGTCCATCGTGAACGTAGCGTCGATGTCGACCAGACGTGGAATCGCACCGGCCCGCACTACCGCCGAGATGCAGGCAACCCACAGATAACCGGGCAGCAGCACCTCGTCGCCGGGGCCGACGTCTGCGGCAGCCATCGCGGCAGAGAGCGCTCCGGTCCCGCTGTTCACCAGCAACGCATGTTTGCGGCCCAACCGCTGGCGAAACAGGTCTTCCGCGCGGTCGGCATAATGCTGGAGGTCATGACCATAGAAGCGGAACGGGCTGCGCGCCAGCAGCACCTTGTTGACCGCCTCGACCTCCTCTTCGCCGATGAAATAGCTTCCCGGCCATTCGTAAGGAAGCAGGGCTTCTTCATGGGTGGTTTCGATGCTCATCGTGAAATCCCTTCTGGTGAGGGTACAGCTTAATGCAGCAGCGTCGCAGCGGCGCTCACCAGTCGCTCGGCCACGACGCTCACATACGGTGGGGTGTCATAAACGGCGGCGGCCAGTTTCGCCGTATAGCCGCCTTTTACAAACTCCTCGCGGGGAGGCAAATAGCCATAGAGGCCATTGGCATAGCAGACAGGCAGCGTGTGCGCGTAGCGCGATTGCCGCCGTATCGCCATGCCCTGCTCCGTATAGACCTCTGCCGGAATGCCCAGCAAAGCCAGTTGGTCGCCGAACAAAAACGCCTGCAGCTCTGCTTCATAGTAATCGGGTTGCTTCCCTTCCAGCACCCGCCGTTCCAGAGCGCGGTAGTAGCGCAGCCAGAAGCGCGGCATCTTCACTTCACCAGAAGGCGCTTTGAATTCCTCCGTATGCCTGCCCAACGTTCGCGCCTCAAGCTGGTACACCGCAATGCGTTCGCGGATTTCGTCCAGCCCCGGCACGGCCAGATCGAGCCGAAGCTTGCTGCGCCGCGTTTCAATCGTCGGATTTTCAACCACCGTCGCCTGCTCAAGCGCCAGCAGCGCCGCCCGGCCCAGACCTTCGCCCGCGCGCCGAACGTCGTCGAATGTCGCCTGTCCCCATACTTCACGGTTCGACGCCGGATCGATGTCGCCGCACGCGCCGTTGGCAAACAGGATAACCGCATCAGGATAGTGGGTTTTGAGGAACACGCGCAGCGCGCCGGGATAATCCGCCGAAATCACCGTCTTCGGCCCGAGCATAACCGGGTGGCAGGCATAATGCGTCAGGATCGCCAGCGGGCCACCCGTATCCGCGACAAGCTGTACCACTTCGACAGTCGGATCGACAAGCTCGCTGCCGGTTCGATTCCAGGCGAGATCGGGATACTGTTCCCGGCCAACGCGCAGCACTACCTGCTGCAGCTTGCCCGCGGCGGCACCCACCGCGCCTGCAAGAATCCGTGCCAGCATCCGCACGTAGGCCCTGTCCGGCGCCCCCCAATCACGGAACGCCTGTGCCGTCGGCGCGGTGTGGCTGTGGCTGCACGACAGCATGATTGCTTCGGGTTTGATCCCGGCGCGTTTGTAGACCGCCTGCCGCACCTGTGCGACCAGCTCCGGCGACAGCGCAATGACGTCGCACGTCACCAATGCGATCCGGGTCTGGCCATCGTCCAGCACCAGCGCCTGCGCCGCAAGCTGGTCATGCACGTCGGTTGAATAGCGTTTCAGGCGCGGCCCATAGCCTGCCAACTCGACGCCAACCGGCGGCGTGATACAGACCTCAGATACACCAGCTTGCAGCATGGTTGGTCAGCCCTTCAGGCCGGACATCACAAGCCCCTGAACAAAATAGCGCTGGAAGAAAACAAACAGCAGCGCCACCGGCAGCGTCGCCAGCGTCGAAACCGCCATCGCCACGGCCCAGCGCGGCTGATCGCTGTGCGGCTGCGTGAAGACCGTCATACCAACGGGAATGGTCGCAAGGTCCTGGCTGCGCGTGACAATCAGAGGCCAGAGAAAGTTATTCCAGCTAAACAAGAAGATGATAACGGCCAGACTGGCCGAGGCGGGAGCCAGCAGCGGAAATACAATGCGCCGGAAAATAAGGAATTCACCCGCCCCATCAATCCGCGCCGCGTCGAGCAGTTCATCGGGAATGCCATAAGCGAACTGGCGCATCATGAAGATACCGAAAGCGTTCATGATGCCCGGAATAATCAGGCCGGCGTAACTATCCACCCAGCCGAAGGAATGCACCTGAATAAACAGCGGCACGACCAGAATCTGAAATGGCACCGCGATCATGCTCATGATGAAAGCGAATAACAGGCGGCGGCCACGAAAGCGAAACTTGGCGAAGCCATAGCCTGCAAGCGCCGAGAAAAAGACCGTCACGATCACGTCAACAGTGGCCATGAACGCGCTATTGAAGAAGAACCGGGCGAGCGGAACGACCTCAAAAGCACGCTGGTAATTCAGCAAGCCCTGAAATTCATACGGATACCAGTGTACCGGCGTCGCCAGCACTTCAGTCTCGGCTTTGAAACTGCTGCTGACCATGAAGTAGATCGGAAAAGCGAACGTTATGGCGATCAGCAGGGCGACCAGAAACCAGAGAAAGCCCGGAAGCCGCTTACGTAAAAGAAGGCCGGGCTGCACACCTGCTTTGGCCACGCTTGCGTCAAACTTTGAAAGAGCCACCTGTGTGCGTTCAGTCATGAGCGCATCCCATCAGTTGAGCGAATACTGTTCGCCACGGCTGAACAGCAACTGAAATCCCGTTACGAGCATGATAATGGCAAACAGAATCACGGAAACGGCAGCCGCATCACCCATGCGATAGTACTGAAAACCATATTTCCAGATCAGCAATCCCATCGTTGTGTTGACGTCGATAGGGCCGCCACGCCCCGGCGAAATCGTGTACTGGAGCGTGAACGCCTGAAAGGCATTGATGGTCGAAATCGTGGCGACAAAGACCGCCGTCGGGCGCAGAAGTGGCAGCTCAATACGCAGGAATGACTGCAATGGGTTCGCGCCATCCACACGCGCCGCGTCACGCAGTTCTTCCGGAATCCCGGTCAACCCCGCCAGCCAGATCAGCATGTAGAAGGGGATGATCGACCAGTCATTGATGAGAATCATCGAGATTGGCGATAGCACCGGGTCGTTAAGCCAGTTGATTTCTCCCAATCCGGTGAACGGTCGAAGCAGCGTGGTCAAAACCCCGCTCGGATGCAGCAGAATGCGCCACACAACGGCGACCACCACGAGCGACGGCAGCACCGGCGTGAAAAACAACAGCTTAAGCACCTCGCGGCCCCGGAACTTCTGGAAGAAAACGACCGCCGCCAGCAGCGAAATAATCCAAACCGGCACGGTGCTGCCAAGGACAAACTGCAATGTCACGCCGATCGACTTGATGAACAGCCGGTCCTTCAGCAAATCCTGATAGTTTTGCAGCCCAACCCATTGTGGCGGGCGTAGCAGCGTGAAATCGGTCAGGCTGTAATAGAAGCCGCTGAGAATGGGATACAGAAAGAAAATGACGAAGAAGAGCACGCTCGGCAACACGAAATAGAATCCCCAGCGCTGCCGGCGCGCGATAAACGATTGGGATACGTTGCTCATACGCAGGGATGCCAAAAAGAATTCCCTCGACTCTCGGATGACGGGCTAATAAAAGGTAATAAAAGGGGGCAGGCCTGTGCCTGCCCCACTCCGGTTATGAGCCTGCGGCTGCTTCAGCTTCGGCTTTGGCGCGCGCCAGAATGTCGTTGACTTCCTGTTCCGCTTCGGCAAGCACGGTATCCATGTCCTCGCCACCAATGATTATCCGGTCGCGGGTGCGCATTAACGCGTCAGCTACCTCGAAGAAGCCTGCAATGCGCGGGTGATAGCTGCTCTTGCCCATTTCTTCCAGAAAGACCGGCATGATCTCGTTCTGTTGGAAAGCCTCGGACGCGA
>QGUR01000264.1 GCA_003242205.1 Chloroflexota bacterium
CGTCTGGCCGACGTCGACAACCTGCGCGGCGTCGGCGCGGGCCACCAGCGATATGCCGCTATCCAGAAGAAGGCCAATGCGCTGGTCATGGCCGTAAAACTCGCGCCACATGACCGTCCCGCCGCTACCGTCGGCATCGAGGCGGATCGCTTCCGGACGAATGAGCACCTGCACCGGGCCGTGCCTCGTTTCGTCGAGTGGCAGGCTGCCGAACGCACAGACCACGTGGCTGCCCTCTGCTTCGCCCGGCACGAAATTGGCTTCGCCGACGAACGCGGCTATCTCCGCCGTTGCCGGGCGGTGGTACAACTTCTGCGGCGGCGCGACCTGCGCGACGCGACCCTGCAGCATGATGGCGACTTCATCGGCCAGACTGAGCGCTTCTTCCTGATCGTGCGTCACGAAAACACAGGTGATGTTGGTTTGTTTGAGGATCGCGCGCACTTCCGAGCGCACCTGCCCGCGCAGCGCGGCGTCGAGATTCGAAAAAGGCTCGTCGAGGAGCAGGATGTCCGGTTGTGGGGCCAGCGCGCGCGCCAGCGCGACTCGCTGCTGCTGGCCTCCCGAAAGCTCATAAGGCATCCGGTTTCCTATTCCCGACAGGCCGACCAGCGCCAGCATGGCTTTGGCGCGTTCCGCCTTTTCCTTGGCCTTACCGCTTAGCCCGAAGGTGATGTTGTCGGCAACCGAGAGATGCGGGAACAGGGCGTATTCCTGAAAGACCATGCCAACACGGCGCTCTTCGGCGGGAACGCGCACGGTGTCCGATGCGACGATGCGCCCGTTGATGGCAATCGTGCCGCTGTCCGGCCATTCAAAACCGGCGATCAGCCGCAGCGTCGTCGTCTTGCCGCAGCCGCTGGGGCCGAGCAGCGCGGTGATCTGGCCGGGGCGCACCGAAAGCGACACGCCGGAAAGCACCTGCACGCCGTTGTAAGACTTGGTCAGGTTATGGATTTCGAGCGGATTTGGCATGATGTGTTGTTGGCCGGTCGCGGCTCTGCCGCGGGTTACCGGCTCTCAGTCGTGCTTTTCCTGCCGCAGCATGATGAAGAGCGACAGCGCCGACACGGCGATCAGGACGAGCGACGGCGCGCCCAGACGCGACATTTGCACCTGATTGTGCGCGGTCCAGATTTCGGTTGGCAGCGTCACAAAGCCGGTTGGCGAAAGCAGCAGCGTCGTTGGCAGTTCCTTCATCACGCTCAGGAAAACAAGCGCCATCCCGGCGAGGATGCCCGCCCGCGCCAGCGGCGCTACGATCCGCCGCGCGATCTGGAAGCTATTCAGACCCATGCTGCGCCCAACTTCTTCAAGGCGCGGGTTGATCTGCGTCAGCGCGCTGGAGGTCGAGCCGATGCTCAGCGGCAGGAAACGCGTGCTGTAGCCCAGAATCAGGATGGGCAGCGTCTGGTACACGTTGGGCAGGTAGTTGGCGGCGAAATAGACCAGCGCCAGCGCGACGACCAGCCCGGGGAGCACGTTGCCGAGATAGGCGAGCTGGACGAGCCAGCGATTCAGCCGCGACGACGCCCGTGCCGAGAGCAGCGCGGGCGGGAGGGCGACGACGCCGACCACCAGCGCGGTCAGGCCGCTTGCGCCGACGGTGTTCAGCGCGGGATGCAGCAGGTCCATCGTGATCTCGCCGGCGCCACGCGCGAGCCAGTAGGCCAGCACGCCAACCGGGGCAAGGACGCCAACCGTCACCAGCGTGCCGCAGAACGCCAGCGCAGGAATACGCCAGCGGCCCAGCGCCACCGGCTGGAGCGTGCGCTGACAGCCGACGCCGATGCGATAGTTATGGCGTTTGCGCGCGGCCAGCCGTTCCATCACCAGCAGCGCAAGCGTAATCGCGACCAGCACCAGCGATAGAATGGCGGCGCGGTTGCGGTCGAACGAACTGGTGTACTGGAGGTAAATCACGCGCGTGAAGGCGTCATAGCGCATCAGCGCAACCGCGCCAAAGTCGCTCAGCGTGTAGAGCGCGGTCAGCAACATGCCGGTCGCCATTGCCGGGCGAAGCTGGGGCAGGGTTACGCGCCAGAAAACTTTCCAGCGATTCATGCCCAGACTGCGCGCCGATTCGTCAAGCGCCGGGTCCATATTCAGCAGCGCGGCGCGGACCGGCAGCACGACGTAGGGATACGTAAACAGCGTGATCGACAGCCACGCGCCCCAGAAACCGTAAATCGACGGCAGCGACTGGACACCAAACGGTTCCAGCAGGCTTTGCAGCAGCCCGCGCGGCCCGAACGCGGCGATATACATCATCGCGCCGATGTACGATGGAATGACCATCGTCAGCAGACCTGCCACCAGCCAGAAACGCCGGAACGGTAGGTCGGTGCGCGCGGTCAGCCAGGCGAACGGCACGCCGATGAGCGCAGCCGCCGCGACAACCGCTCCCGTCAGCAGCAAGCTGTTCGATATGACCTTGAGCGTGCGTCCGTCGAGCAGGTAAGCCAGCCCGGCCTCGCCCGCCCCAGCGGCGCGAATGACAAGGTAACCTATCGGAAGCGAAACCAGCGCCACAATCAGCAGGGTGATGAGCTGCAGCGCCGTCGGCGCAGGCGGTTTGAACGCGGTCGAACGCGGGGCATAGCGCGCAAGCGTCGTGCGGAGGGGAGTTCGGGCTGTCTGCGAAATCTGCATGTCGTTCCTTGATAAACCACAATCATTCGTCTCTGGCAGGAGCCGTGCCAACCGGCTCCTGCCAGAGACGAGTGTCTTTGTCACATCAGGGCAGAGCGCCCGTCTCGCTCAGCATATCGAGCGTTGTCTGCAGGTCGCTCAGGTCGCTCAGGTCCAGATCCGGCACTTCGAGTTCGTCGAGCGGTATCAGTTGGAAGCTCGGCTCGACGCCCGGAACCAGCGGGTATTCATAGGTATTCTCGGCGAAGTAGGTCTGCGCGTTCTGACCCAGCAGATACAGGATCAGGCGCTGCGCCAGACCGGGCTGGTCGCTCGTGTTAACGACGCCCGCGCCCGCCACGTTGATGAGCGCGCCGGGATCGCCGCCGGGCAGGTAGTAGTTGGCCGCCGGAACATCAGGATCGTCGGCCAAAAAGCCGTACAGATAGTAGTGATTGACCAGACCGAGGTCGATCTCGCCATCAATGACCGCCTGCACGATGGCCCGGTTGTTGTCGTACGGGATCGTGCCATTGGCGACCATGCCTTCCAGCCATTCGCGGGTCGCGTCATCGCCCAAAAGCAGGCGCAGGCCCGTCACGTGTGACTGGAAGGAAGCGTTGGTCGGGGCCCAGCCGACACGCCCGGCCCATTGTGGGTCGGTCAGATCGAGGATCGAGGTGGGCAGTTCTTCCTCGGAAAGCGCTTCTGTGTTATAAACGAAAACGCGGGCGCGACCGGACAGGCCAACCCAGAGGCCATCGTCCGAACGGTAAGCGGCGGGAACGCGCTCAAGAATATCCGATGGCAAGGGACTGAGGCGATTTTCCTGCGCCAGCGCACCCAACGCGCCCGCATCCTGTGCGATAAACACGTCTGCCGGGCTGTTGTCGCCTTCTTCCAAAATCACCGCGGCCATTTCGGCGGTGTTTCCATACCGTACTTCAACCTGAACGCCGGTCTCGGCGGTGAACTGTTCGAGAATGGGCGCAATCAGACTCTCGGTTCGGCCCGAATAAACGGTGAGCGTTTCGCCGCTGAGCGGAACCGGCACGATTTCATTCGCATTCTGCGCTGCCAGTGGCAGGGCTGCTGTCGCGAGCATGAGCGCGCATGATGCTGCCCTTGCGATGCGCTTCAACTGCATTGATTTTCCTCCGTCAGAAGAGCAGGATAAGCCATCTTCAGCGCTGAATTGCCCCTATTGTGCCTGCCGGGAAATGAGATATCCACGCTTGTGGTAAATTTCTCAATTTCGCCTCGCACAACCCTCGGTTAAACCGCGACATGATCCGCTGTTCACAAACGCGCCGACATTATTTTTCGAGAGGTTAAATCGCTCTGGAAAGGGCGCTAATTTCCGAGTGGACGCAAATGCAAAGCGCCTCCGCAACAGGAGGCGCTTTTCGGGGACGATAGTGACTATTCAGGCTGAGGGCAACCATCCCAAATGAACTCGTAGCTCTTGCCTTCCCAGTCGGGCGGGCCGTTGAGTTGTAGCTCGCCGCTCGTCAGGGCATACAGCCGGTAGCCGCCATACTCGGCCAGCAGCGTGTTCTCGGCCAGCGGCTGTGGCAGCGACTGCACGACGCTATGACTGACCAGAAACAGCGGCGTGCCACGCCCGGTGACATCGATATCCCAGATGGCGATGCCTTCGGGCCGGCAGTAAATCGCCACGCTGGCGGCGTTATCCTGATTCACCCGGTCGTCGCCCACTGTGTAGCATGCTTCGTCAAATTTTTCCCCGACCTTAACGAGACGGCGAATGGTCCCGCCGCCCAGCATTGGCGGGAGCGTCGTCTCGCGCATTTCGAAGATGGCTTCATAGCAACTGCGCGCCTGCGCTTGCGCCGGGGCGGGCGCGTCCACCGAGCTGAGCACAAGCGCCAGCGCCAGCAGCCCGGCAGCGCATAGCTTTCCGCGGGTATACAGCCAGTTCATCATCCCGAATCTCACCTCTATAACGCCACAATCGCCCGGATTATACCCTATCGCCGCGATAGCTCGATTGACGCGGCCCTCCGCAACGTTTTCGTTGTCGCTTCGTATAAGAAGGATAAGAGCGCGGCGAAACAGGCTCGTCCCAGCCAGCCGGCGCGGGCAGGTGCGGTCGTCATGCGTGGTACAATAAGCCCAGCGAAACGGCATTCTGAGGAGAGCACAGAGCCATGGCAGCATGGTGGGGTACGCGGAGTAATGTCTCCCCGCGCTTGCGCCTGGAAGTTGAGGCGATGCGGGCCACGTTCGGCAACACGTTCAAACTGGTCGTGCCGCAGCATGGACTGCTTTACTGGGAAGGCACTGTCGAGCTGAATATGGCGACGCTGCGCTCGCCCGAACACACGCTCAAGATCGTTTATCCGGACGACTATCCCAACCGCCCGGCGGAGGCATACGTTCTCAAGCCGCGTATTTACAGCGAAAAGCATCAGTACGAAGACGGGCAGTTGTGCCTGTTCAATCCGAGAGATGGCGAGCAGTATGGCTGGAACCCCAGTCGATCCACCGCAGTCACCGTCGCTGCCTGGGCGATTCAGTGGTTGTACGCCTACTACACATGGCGGGCGACTGGAGACTGGCCGGGGATAGAAGAACGTGTTGATCCCAACACGCCATTGCCGCCTCGTATCAGGAGGTAAGTCATGTTAAGCCGCTGGACGGCTCATGGGCGCGGCGTGCCGAATCTGGTGGTCGCGCGGCGCGTGATCAACAAAATGGTTGCGGCGGCGCAGCGTTTTGCAGAGGATGAAACCGGCGAAGCGATGGTCGGTCTGGTCGTTCCCGGTACACATACCAACGGCGTCCCGACCCTGTACGTGCTGGATACCATTTCGCCGGATGAAACCGCCGTACGTCAGATGCATACCTTCCAGCAGGGGGACGAACGACAGGATGAACTGATCTGGTGGCTGCAGGAGAACTGGCGCGTTCACCGGGAGCACGAGCGGCAGACCGGCAATGCGCCCGGTAAATGGGATGTGCCGCTGCGCTATCTGGGCGACTGGCACAAGCAGCCCGGCCATATGATCCAGCCGAGCAGCGGTGACCTGATGACGGCGCTTGACTGGATCGACGATCCTGACAACGGCATGGATTTTCTGCTGGCGCCGATTGTCACGCTCGACCATTACCCGACGACTCTGATCGGCGATGCAACGGTGAATTTTGTGACGGTCCCGCAGGGAGATGGGCTGAACGCGCGGATTGATTTCTGGTATATCGACCGCGAAACACGCCTGTTCCTGCCGGTGACGCCTGCCGTTTATCCCGATGACCAGTTGCCCTCGCTGGTAGCCTATCCGTGGCATTTGCTGAACGAAGCGCGCTTTAGCGAAGAATCGGCGCGACTGACGAGCGGTGACCGCTTTGCAACGCTCGTTCTGTGGGAGGCCGACGACGCGCCGCCGCTGGAAATCTGTTTTCTGATCGCGCGCGTTGGCGCGGATCGCGTGCTGCTGGTCGTAACGCCGTGGAATTATCCGCACGCCGCGCCGTGGGCGCGGGTTGCGCCCTATGTGGCAATTGGCGAAAACGACGATGTCTACCGGATTTTTGAGCAACTCTGGCAGCAGTCGGAGCCGGTCGAACCGCCGGAGGGCTGGCAGTGGAACGACTCGATGTATCTGATCGATTTCGTGCGCGCGCTGGAGGAAAAGCTCGGTCTGGCCGAGACGAAAGGCGGCGAAGCGGACCAGCCGCCGCATGAGGAGGCTTCCCATGAGCTGGGACAGAGTTGAACGGCTGATCGGCAGTCAGAATCTGGCGCGGCTGAGGCGCAAGCGCGTCGCCGTCGCCGGGCTTGGTTCGGGTGGCAGTTTTGTCGCTACGAGTCTGGCGATGAGCGGCGTCGGCAGT
>QGUR01000265.1 GCA_003242205.1 Chloroflexota bacterium
GGGCTGAACTCATCGGTGAAATGCAGTACGAGGACACGTACCGGCTGGCGTACATTCGCGGGCCTGAAGGCATTGTCGTGGGGCTATCTCAGCAACTCGGATGATTCTGGCAATCAGTGCATTTCCGTTTTGCCCCCTTTGCGACGACGCGCCGGTTGCGCCTCCTCCCGTTCGGTTGTGCCGGTGATCATCATGCCGCCACTCTGATCGTTGAGCCTGTTGCGGATACGCGCGGAGTTTCGCTGCGCTACATTGAGGCCCGGACATGACCCCTGAGGTACGAGAACTGCTCGATAGCCTGCTATCCAGATTGCAAACGGTTCTTGGCGACAGGCTTGTTGGTTTATATCTCTACGGTTCGCTTGTCATGGGTGACTTCGATCCCGACATCAGCGATGTCGATCTGATGGCGGCCACGTCGGGCGTCCTGAACGATAGCCAGTTTAGGGCGCTCGACGAAATGCACCGGCAGATCATGTCGGAGCGTCCTCGATGGAACGACCGGATCGAGATTGCCTATATTTCGCTGGATGCGCTGAGAACCTTTAAGACGAAGGCCAGCCAGATCGCGATTATCAGCCCCGGTGAGCCGTTCCATTTCAAGGAAGCAGGCGAAGACTGGCTCATCAACTGGTATCTGGTGCGCGAAAAAGGCATCACGCTGTATGGCCCGCCGCCGCATGAAATCATTGAACCGATGACAAAGGACGAGTATGTTCAGGCGGTGCGCGAACAGGCATTTGCATGGCGCGACTGGATCGAAGGCGACTTCGACCGCCCGTATCAGGGATACGCGATCATAACGCTCTGCCGGGCGCTGTATACCCACGTTCACGGCGAGCAGGTGTCGAAACAGGCGGCGGCGCAATGGGCAAAGGGGCAGCTACCCGAATGGTCGTGGCTGATCGACGAGGCGGTTCGCTGGCGCGAAGCGGCGGTTGAGGACAGCACAAAGATTGACCATGCGGCGACGATGCCCATTACGCGCCGTTTCGTGAATGACGTGATCGACAGGATATGGGGATAACGTTACCCAACCGCTCTCGATTTTGAAGCTGGGCCGGGGCGAAGCTCCGTGATCTTCATCTGTTCAGCCGTTTTGCCGCGCGTTTACTTCATGCCCGTCGTGGCGATGCCGGTCGTGATGTAGCGCTGCAGGAAGCCGAAAACCAGCGTGATCGGCAGCAGCGTGAGCACGGTCATGGCGAGAATCAGGTCCCACTGCACCTGAAGTTCGCCCTGAAACGAGTTCAGGCCGACCTGAAGCGTGAACAGTTCGTTGCGGCTGAGCACGATCAGCGGCCACAGGAAGTCGTTCCAGCGCCACATAATCGAGAAAATCGTCAGCACGGCGAGCGCGGGCCGGGCTAGCGGCAGGATGATTTGCAGATAGATGCGCCACTCGCTCGCGCCGTCGATCCGGGCCGAGTCGATCAGTTCATCGGGGATCGTGAGCATGTACTGGCGCAGCAGGAACACGCCGGTTGGGGTTGCTGCGCCCGGCACGATCACGCCGAGCAGATTGTTATTCCAGCCGACCTCGGTGATCACCAGAAAAACCGGAACCAGAATGACCGATAGCGGGATCATCAGCGTGCCGATGGTGATCAGGAAGATCGCGTCGCGCCCGCGGAACTGGTATTTGCTGAGCGCGAACGCCGCCATGCTGTTGATAAGCAGCGTCAGGGCGGTCGCGGCAATCGTCACGACCAGACTGTTACGCAGATAGGTCAGAAACGGGAAGCTCTGGATGCCGCGAAGGTAGTTGTCGAGGCTGAACCTGACCGTTTCAATCGGCGTCCGGTCGTTGATATTGACGCGGATGATTTCTTCCGGGTTGGCGGGGTCGATCATTTGCGCTTCGAGGCCGACGCGCCGGACCTGCGCCAGTTGCCGTGTTTCGCCGTTTTCCAGCGTCACGTTGAACAGCGGCAGCGGGTCGTTATACCCCTCGACGACGACGGTTTCCTGCGAGTAGGGCAGAAAACGCGGCGGGAAGCGCACCAGTTCTGCGCGGTCTTTGAACGACGACATCACCAGCCACAGCACCGGGCCGAACATAATGAACGTGCCGACGATCAGGAAGACATAAGTCAGTGCGTCGGTCAGGCCGAAGCGGCCCGGATGGCGCGTGCGCGTCAGAAATCGAAGCATGTGTCTCCTTTCGTTACGATAAGCTGCTGGTCGACTCGGTTCGAAGCTGGATCAGCGTCAGCACCAGCAGGACGCCCCCCAGCACGACCGAGGCCGCCGCAGCCAGACCATACAGGTGGGTCTGGTCGGTAAAAGCGCGTCTGAAGATGTACTGAACCATATACAGAGTCGAGGTTCCGGGCCCGCCGCCGGTGAAGGCGTAGACCTGATCGAAGACCTGTACGGCGCGTATCACCGCGAGCACGACGACGACCAGCATGGTTGGCCGCAGCAGCGGCAGCGTGATCGAACGGAACGAGCGCCACTGGTTCGCGCCGTCAATCGACGCGGCCTCATACAGTTCGGCCGGGATGGCCTGCAAGCCTGCCAGCAAAATAAGCGTGAAAAAGCCCATTTGCGCCCAGATGGAGATGACAACAACCCAGAAACGCGCCCAGTCGGCGCTGAGCAGGAACGGCTGGCGGTCGCCGCCGAGCGACACCAGCAGCGCGTTCAAAACGCCGTTCTCCTGCAAAATCCATTTCCAGATGAGCGCCACCACAACCGGCGATAGCAGCACGGGATAGAAAAACACGCTGCGGAAAAACCCGCGCAGGACAATGCGGCGGTTCAGTGCCAGCGCCGTCACCAGCGAGATCAGAATCATGAACCCGACCTGCAGGACGACGAAACCGCTGGTATTCCAGACGGCGCGCCAGAATAGGTCCTCATCACAGGTGTTCGGGTCCAGAAAATTGCCACAGGAGAACAACTGCTCGAAATTGGCCATTCCCACGAAGGGGCGGTTGGCCGGTAATAACTGCGTGCCGCCGGTCAGCGCATAGTAGAAGTTGAGCAGCATCGGAAACAGGATGAAGATGCCGAAGATCAGCAGGTTGGGCAAAACAAAAACATACGCCATCCGCTGAATGCCCAGACGCCGTTGGATCGGGTGCATAACGATATCGACCAGATCGGCGATGCCACGCAGCGCTCCTGAGCCGAGAGCCGCGAATGGGCTGCCGAGGCGTTCGAACATCTGCATTCTGTTCCGGGCGGACTTGGCGAGTTCCGTCACGGTGAAATCCTTTGCTGTCTGACTGGGTGGTTGTACAACTGGCCGAAGATACCGCGCCCTCGCCCCCGGCCTCTCTGGAGAACCGGGGGGGAGGGCCGAAAGAAGATTACTCGCCTGCGGCCGCAATGGCCTGATCGGCTTCTTCCTGAATGCGCTGGATTGCTTCATCCAGCGTCAACTCGCCCGTCATGTACTGCGTCAGACGGTCGCGGATCGAGTTGAAGATGACGGTATTCTGCGGGTGGAACTGCAGGGCGTAGGCGTCCTCATGGAATTTCGGCACTTCAGCAACGAAGGTGTTGAGCGCCGCCAGCGCCGCCTCTGAATCGGTCTGGTAATTCAGATCGCTCAGGCGCAGGTCGCCGGGAATGAACAGGGTGCGTTCGGCGTATTCGCGCTGCACGTCTTCCTGCGTCAGGTATTCCATGACGCGGGCCACTGCCTCGGGGTGCTGGGTGTTGGCGAAGGCGACGATGGCCGCGCCGCCCGGCACGCCGGTGCTACCACCTGGACCGCTCGGGTTCGGGATCGCTTCCCAGTCGAAGGCGTCGCCGATATCGTTGGTGAAGCGCTGGATCTGCCAGCTACCGGCCATGTAGCATACCAACTGGCCGTTGATGAAGTAGTCGGCGGCTGCCGCGTAGCTGCCGCCCGCGCCCAGCCAGACTTCAGCCGGGGTCAGGCCCTCGGTGTGCCAGCGATTGAGCAGTTCCGCCATCGCGCGGAAGCCCTCGCTATCGATGGTCAGGTTGCCTTCATCGTCGAAGAAGGTCGCGCCCATGCTGATGGCGGGGCCGGCAAAGCGATGGCCGGTGCGGTCAATTGCAATGGCATAGTCGGTGCCGGTCGCTTCGGCGACTTCGGCGCAAACTTCGGTCCACTCTTCCCATGTGACATCGTCTCTGGTGTCACTGGGAACCTCGACGCCCGCCTGCTCGAACAGCGTGCGGTTGATGTACGGGCCGGTCACGGTGAACTGGTCGGGGAAGCCATAGATACCGTTATCGTCGTCGCCGGTACGCATGGCCCCCAGCACCTGCTCGGGGAAGGCGGCTTCAAAGGCATCGGGGTCTTCGAGCAGCGGTCGTAGGTCGAGATAGTTGCCCGCAAGCATGGGATACTGCGTGACACGGGCCATGTCCGGCGCCTGGCCTGCCTCAACCTGAATCGGCAGTTGTTCGAGGATCGTGGTGTAGGCGACGGTGTCCATCACGACGCGGATGTCCGGGTTTTCAGCTTCAAAGCGGTCGAGTAGCTCGCGCATGACCGCGCCTTCGTTGCCGTCGTCATACCACGTCAGGCGCAGTTCGACCACATTATCCTGCGCCGCCACTGCGCCAGCGCCGATGGCCGCCAGAACGAACGCGACGACCAGAAGAATATTGAGCTTTTTCATCATCGTCATCTCCTTGGTAATGATTCATTCGCGAGATACCCGGGCAACCGGGCAGATAGGGAAAGGTCCTCCTTTCGGCTACATCAGTACGGGTATATCAGGCGTCTGCGCCGGCGTTCGCAGCGCATTCGCATGATCACCATATGGGATTGTGTTGTGGTGGCCCTGCCACTCGCTCAATGGCGTATCGAGCATGGCGGTGACGGGGCGGCTCATTTTGAGCGGGCCAGTCGTTCTGGAAAAGACCCTTGGCCCGACGGTCTGCCGGTATCTGCTCGTGACCTCGCCGAGCCACGCTACCGTGACCGGGCCCGGTTTGAGCAGAAATTTCGGCAAAAGCGCCAGCCTGCAACTGGAATGGATGGTTATGTTCGCCGACGCCTCGGAGTCGGTCATCGACAGCGGCGCGTCAAGCCGGGATAGGATTTTTTGAGCGCTGCCCCGCATTGCGGTCGCCAGAGCGATGTCAACGGTCGGGTGCGCGATGGCAATATCACTAAGAATAGTTCGGGTCATGCTCCAAAAAGTCTATTTTACGAACTGATGACGTAATTTTCAGTTGCCGGCGACCTCGTGGCTGGCCTCCGGCTCGATGGGATAAGCTATAGAATATAAGTTTTATTGGCGACCTGCAAAGAAAAGCGCCCGCGTGTTTCGTTTTGCAGGCGACGCGCCAGCGTTTTTGCTTGATATGCAGTCCTTCAGCCCGGGAAATTCATCATGATCGAACGCAGTGAAATCCGGCTACCGGCAACGGCAGACGAATGGCATGAGACAAGCCGGCAGACGCGGGTGGCGCTCTGGCGGCTGCTCGGCGACCTGCCCGCGCCCCGGACGCCGCAGGCGCAGATTGTCTCGCGGGAAAGCCGCGATGGCTATACGCTCGAAAAAATCGTGTTCCCCAATTTGCTCGGCGACACGGTTTACGGTTATATGCTCGTGCCCGGCACGGGCAGCGGGCCGTTTCCGGCGGTGTTGTACCAGCACGCCCACGGCGGCGACTACGAGCGCGGCAAGGACGAGTTGTTCCACCCCGGCACAATCGGCAGGCCGCCCGGAGAAGCGCTGGTGCGGCAGGGCTATGCCGTTCTGGCCATCGACGCCTACGCGTTTGGCGAGCGACAGCGGCAGGGCCCGGCTGGCGAGCGCGAAACGGGCCGGGAAACCGAGTGGTCGCTGTTCAAGCACTTTCTCTGGCAGGGCAAAAATCTGTGGGGCATGATGGTTCATGACGACCTGCTGGCGCTGGAATACCTGCTGACGCGTCCTGAAGTCGATGCCAGTCGCGTCGGCGTCACCGGCATGAGCATGGGCGGTTCCCGCGCCACGTGGCTGGCCGCACTCGACGAGCGCGTGCGCGTCGTAATCCCCGTCTGCCAGATGACGCGCTACGCCGATCTGGCCGCGCATGGCGATTACGCCTGCCACAGCTTTTACTACTACGTGCCGGGCATCCTCGGTCACGGGCTGGACATGGAGCTGATTGCGTCGCTGGCCGCACCACGCGCGCAGCTTGTGCTTGTGGGCGATCAGGACCCGCTTTCGCCGATCGAGGGCGTGCATACCATTGCCGGGTTTGCGCGGCATGTCTATGACCTGTACGACGCGGGCGACCGCTACGCGCTCATGGTTTACGAGGGCATCGGCCATCGCTACACGCCGGAGATGTTCGATGTCGTGCTCGACTGGTTGCAGCGGCATCTATAGCTTTCCATTTCTGTCGGGCCACAGCATCGGACGGGCGGTTCGGCCTGACCGGCGCAAGAGCAGTTGGCGACGCTATACCGGCGTGTTGTCACCTTCTACGAATCGAGCGAGCCACCATGCGTATTTCCCGCCCTTCGCACTTTCCCCTGCCGTCGAAACGGGAACACGGTTTT
>QGUR01000009.1 GCA_003242205.1 Chloroflexota bacterium
GTCCTGCTGTTTATGTTCATCTACTACCGGGTGCCGGGTATCGCGGCGGATCTGGCGCTGCTGGTTTTCATCGCCCTGAACATGGCGGTTTTCAAACTCATTCCGGTGACACTGACGCTGCCGGCGATCACGGGTTTCCTGATCTCCATCGGCACGGCGGTAGACGGCAATATCCTGATCTTCGAGCGCATCAAAGAGGAACTTCGCAATGGCGCGTCGCTCGATCAGGCGCTGGTCGCCGGGTTTGACCGCGCGTGGCAGTCCATTCGCGACTCCAATTTCTCGACGATCATCATCTGTGGCGTGCTGTTCCTGTTCGGCCAGACGCCGGGGGCCAGTATCGTCTCCGGCTTTGCGGTGACACTCGCCATCGGCCTGATCATCAATCTGTTTACAGCCGTGATCGTGACGCGCACTTTCCTGCATATCATGGTAAGACTGCTCTACACGCCACTGGCCGAGCGCAAGTGGCTGCTGGGCGTCTGAGGCAACCGATCCATGTTTAATCTTGTCCAGAAACGACGACTGTTCTTCACGCTGTCCGCTCTCATTATCATCCCCGGACTGTTGCTGATGGCGTATGTCACCGCCACAACCGGCGCGCCTTTCCGCCTCAGCATCGACTTTGTCGGCGGCAGCATCTACGAACTCCGGTTCACCGAAGACGGCGCGGACGAAGCGGCTATCCGCGATGCGTTCGCATCTGTTGGCCTTGACGACACCCTGATCCAGCGCGTGGGCGATCCGGCGCAGAACCGTTGGTCGATCCGCGCCGCTTTCAGCGATCAGGAAACGACCACACGCCTGCTCGACGCGCTGGATAGTCTGGCCCCGCTCGACCGGGATAGCGTTCGGGTCGAACAGGTATCGCCGACGGTGGGGCAGGAGGTGGCCCGGGCTGCCTTCTTCGCCATCCTCGTTGCGGCGCTCATCGTAGCCGGGTTTATCGTGATTGCGTTCCGGCAGGTTCCGCACGCTTTCCGGTATGGCGTTTGCGCCGTAACGGCGATGATGCATGATGTGCTTGTGGTTGCGGCGTTCGCGGCGCTCACGGGCATGCTCTTTGGATGGGAAGTTGACGCGCTTTTTCTGACGGCGGTGCTGACCGTCGTCGGCTTCTCGGTCCAGGATACGATTGTCATGTTCGATCGTATCCGCGAGAACATTCCCAAGCATCTGGGCGAGCCATATGAGGCTATCGTCAACCGCAGCATTCTGGAGACCATTCACCGGTCGCTGGCTACACAGCTCAACGCCTTTTTTATCATGGCGGCGATTTTGTTGTTCGGCGGCGAGTCGATTAAACAGTTTATCGCTACGCTTTTTGTCGGGCTGCTGGCCGGAACCTATTCGTCGATCTTCATCGCCGTGCCGCTGCTGGTCGCCTGGGAGAAGGGCGAACTTCCGTTTGTCGGTCGTGGGCGTCGTGGCCCGATTCAGCCGGTTAATGCCGAGGTTTAGTCGTGCGCGCGTTGATTTATGACGGAAGTCTCCGATTTGTACGGGACGCAGCGGTGGCGCAACCCGGCGAGGGCGAAGCGCTGCTGCGAATCCTGAAAGCGGGGATTTGCAACACCGATCTCGAATTGATGAACGGCTACATGGCCTTTTCAGACATCCTCGGCCACGAGTTTGTGGCGCGGGTTGAGGCCGGGCCGGATGACCTGATCGCGCAGCGCGTCGTCTGTGAAATCAATGTCGCCTGTGGCGACTGCGACTTCTGCGCCGCCGGGGTTCCAAGCCAGTGCCGCCGCCGGCGCACCATCGGCATTGATCGCTATCCCGGCGGGTTCGCTGATTATCTGATTGCGCCAGTAGCAAACCTGCACCGCGTGCCGGATAACGTGTCCGATGACGAAGCGGTGTTTGTCGAACCGCTGGCCGCCGCGCTGCAAGTGACCGAAGCCGTGCATATCTCGCCACGTGACCGGGTAGTCGTCCTTGGGCCGGGGAAACTCGGCCTGCTGGTCGCGCAGGTGTTGAAGCTGACCGGCGCGGATCTGGTTGTGCCGGTCCGGCGCGAGAAGCAGGCGCGCCTTTTGGAACGTTGGGGGATTCTCGCCGTCGAGGCCGGCAGCCTGCCGCCGGGACAGGCGGATGTGGTTGTCGATTGCACCGGCGTGGAGGATGGGTTCGCGACCGCGCTTGAGCTCGTGCGCCCGCGCGGGACCATTGTGCTCAAGAGCACCTATCATGGCCTGCCACAGGCCAACCTGACACGAGTGGCGGTGGATGAAATTCGCGTGATCGGCAGCCGCTGCGGGCCGTTCGACGCTGCGCTGCGCCTGCTCGAGCGCGGGCTGGTCGACGTCACATCCATGATCGAAAAGCGTTACCCGCTGGAGCGGGGCGTGGAGGCGCTTCAGGCCGCCGCTGAACAGGGGATGTTGAAGGTCCTACTGGACGTCAGCGAGGACTGAAACAGCGCCGTAGACGCATTCTCGCATCTAGCCCGCGACCGGCAGGGTGATATAGAAAGTCGCGCCTTTGCCGGGTTCGCTTTCCACCCAGATTTCGCCGTTGTGCGCTTCAACAATATGTTTGGCGATGGCGAGGCCAAGCCCGGTTCCCGGCGTTTCTTCCGGCGTGTCGGCGGCGCGGTGGAACTTCTGGAACAGGTGCTCCTGAGAGGCGAGGGAGATGCCGTAGCCTGTGTCCTCGACGGCGATTTCGACATAAGGCTCGCCGTTGCTGGTCGTGTGTTCGGCGCGAATGAAGACCTCGCCGTTGGGGCGGTTATATTTGATGGCATTGGTCAGCAGGTTGAGCAGCACCTGTTTGATTTTTCCACGGTCGCCTTTGACCGTGAACAGGTCATCTTCCAGCCGGATGAGGATGCCGCGTTCCTCGGCCTGGCTGCGCACGACATCGACGCACTCGATAATCAGCTTTCGCAGGTCAAATGGCGCGAATTCCAGACGAACGCGCCCTGACTCCCAGCGCGCCAGATCGAGAAAATCGCTCGTCAGGCGAATCAGGCGCTCGGTCTCCATTTGCATGGTGCGGATGATGTCCATGCGGCGCTCTTCCGAAAGGTCGGGCTTGAGCAACAGGTTCGTGCTCGTCCGGAGCGCGGCGAGCGGCGTCCGCAATTCGTGAACCATTTCTGACATGAAGTCGCTCTGCTGGAACAGGCGCGTATTTTCGATGGCAATGGCCGCCTGGCTGGCGAGCGTCATCAGTGTGCGGATGTCCTCGTCGGTAAAACGCTCTCCGTCGCGCTTGTTGACGGCTTCGAGCGCGCCGATCACTTTCTGGTGGGCGCGCATGGGCACGGCCAGCAGATTGCGGGTCTGGAACTGAAGGGTATCGTCGACGCGCCGGAAAAAATGCGGTTCTCGCGCCGGGTCTTCGATCACGCGCGCTTCGCCATGAGTCACCACCCATCCGGCGATGCTGCCGTCGATCGGCACGACGATCTTTTCCATCTCGTTGGCGCGGATATTCGAGGCGAGTTCAAAACGCAGCTCGCCGGTCGCCGGGTCGATCAACAGAATGGAAGCCGCTTCCGTATCGGTCAGTTCGATGGCTGCCAGAATGATCTTGCGCAGCAGGTGAGTCTGGTCGAGCGTAGAGTTCAGTTGCTGGCTGATTTCGATAATGCGTTCATAACGCTCCAGCAACCGGGCAAACGACGCACCGCCGTCATGATCGGCTGAGTATTGGTTCATCGATCCCCTGTGTCAGGCTTTCCTCACCGGATGCCTGCTCCACACGGTCAGCCGGCAACTTCGGTGTCCCAATGTTTCTGCACGTGAGTTTGCAGGTCTTCCGTGAGTTTCATGATCTGCGCGGAGATGATCGCGCTTGGTTGGTGCTTGACAATCGGCATTCCTGCAGCCATCGCCTGATGTGCCAACTCCGGCGCTGGCGGGATAATTGCGCGAATATCCATGCCAAGGACCTGTTCGATTTCATGCCACGGCATGAAGATGCCGCCTGAGGTCCGGTTGACGACGACCAGATGAATCCGGCCCGGGACAGCGCGCGCCGCTTCAAGTTGAGGCAAAAGCTGGCGTGCGATATCGACTGTACTCCTGATCGCGTCGATGACCACAACCAGCAAGTCCATCTCGCGCTGTACCTGGTTGCAATTCGGATTGAGCGGCGTGCCGAGGTCGAAGAGGATCGGCTGGCCCAGCTCCCGTAGCTGCCGGACGATGGCGACTGCGGTTTCGGGCGGGTAGTTCTGTTGCGCTTCTCGAAAACTGGCTGACGATAGCAGCAGGCTCAGCCCTGACTGGTGATGGACGAACTGGTCTTCCAGAACACGCTGGCGCAACTCGCTCGCCCGCTTGGCCAGCAGCTCTGCGATGCTGCGAGGCTGTACGTTGAGCATGGCCGCTATGCTGCCGCTGCCGGGGCACATATCGACCAGAACCGGATTGCGCTCCATCCGGTGAAGGGCGGCGGCGACATTGATCGCCAGAGTTGTTGTGCCAAGGCCGCCTTTGATACCCATGAAGCCGAGCGTCACGCCCTGATTGCTCCTGCCTCCGCTGGCGGTGCGCTGCAAAGCAGCACGCTTGTTGAGCAACGTCCGCACCCGCACGGCCAGCTCGGTCGGATGTGTCGGTTTAGTCAGGTAATCGTCCGCACCGGCTTCAAAACCGGCGACCTTATCGTCGATCAGCGTCTTGGCGGTGAACATGATGATCGGAATATGCTGCGTTTCGCTGTTCGCGCGCAGCCGCTTGCAGACCTCATAGCCGTTCATATCCGGCATCATGACATCGAGAATGATGAGGTCCGGGCGCTCGGCAGTGGCTTTGGCGATTGCCTGATAACCAGCGTTAGCCGCGCTAACCTGATAGCCATTGCGTTGCAGCATCAAACCGATGAGCTTCAGACTATCAATATCATCGTCAACAACAAGGATCTTTTCTGACATGGCGTTGGTATAGGTGGGCGAGTTAACCGTGAATTAACCGTTATGAATACTCACAAGTCTAACATGGACCTAAAGGGTCTGCAATCACTGTGTACATACTCGTTTGCGCGTATGATGAAGGGCTATATATAATGCATTAAGACGACCTGACATGCTGAGCGCGCCGCGCGGTCGGGAGGCGAGCGATCATGCAAGAGGCGACGACAGTCCCAACTTACGCACAATTTCTGCGTTCACTGATCGCGCTCACCGGCGCTCGGCTGGATATGGCCGAAGCGGCCAAGCGTATCCTCTCGATCGCCTGCGAAGCTGCGGGCGCGGAAGGCGGGCGAATCCTGCTGTTTGTCGAACCTCGCGTGAGCACGAGCACCGGCGCGGGTGAAACGTGGCCCGTGAGCGACCCACAGCTTGCCGCCGCGCTCGGCAACCTGCTGCCCGGCATGCCGCTGGAGCCGACCACCTTTGGCCGGAATGGCCGGCGAGTGCTGCGGGCGATTGTCGCTCCGATCGCAGATGAACGGGTCGTCGGCGGGCTTGTTTTGCTATTCAAGTCTGACGTCGATTTGTCGGGCGTGAAAGATGTCATCGATCCGGCGGTCGACGCGCTGAGCGCCATCGTGTCACGGGCGCGCATGGAAACCCGCGACGCGCGCCTTCCCGTGCTGGAGGCGGCATTGGCCGACCTCGGCAGTCCGGTACTGGTGCTCGACTCGAATTACAATGTTATTTATCTGAACCGGATGGCGGAGACTGCGTTCGGCATCGCGCTCGAACAGGCGGAAGGGCAGGCGCTCGATGCCCTGCCGGGCTGCGCCCCGATCGCCAGCGCCATCGTGAATGGGCAGCTGCCTGAGGAATGGTTTCGCGAGGGCAGTGAAAAGGTTTACGCGCCCCGCCTGACGCCTCTGGCCATTAACAATGGCTGGTTGCTGACCTTTGACGACATTACCCGCTATAAGAAGCTCGACCGCAATCACGCTGAATTCGTGCATATTGCCACGCACGATTTGCGCGGCCCGATGACCTCGGCGTTCGGCTTTGCCAGCATGCTGGAAGCGGTGCTGGAAAGCGAGGGCGATACCTCCAAGCTGCATATGGTGCGAAAGATCCTGTCGGGAATTTCGCAGCTTGTCTCGTTGGTTGAAAACATTCAGGACGCCGGGCGCTACGATCCGGAGACCGGTTTCTATGAAATGGAGCGCACGCCGGTCAATCTTCACGAACTGATTGACGGCATCGTCGCTCAGTATCTGATCCCGCCCGACAAGCACATTTCGCTGAACGTCACCATTGATGACTCGGTCCCGATCGTGAATGTCGACCGGCTGATGATCGAACGGGCCATCATCAACCTGATCGACAACGCCGTCAAGTATTCCGGCGTGGACGGCGAGATCGGCGTGAGCGCGCGGCTGGATGGCGACCGGGTTGTCGTCAGTGTGCGCGACACCGGCATCGGTATCGCGCCGGAAGACAGAGATCGTCTATTCAAACGTCATGTGCGTTTGCGCCGCCCCGATCAACGGAAAATCCGCGGCACGGGTCTGGGCCTCTTCATCGTGCGTTCGGTGGCCCAGCACCATCATGGCGACGCCTGGGTCGAAAGCGAAGAAGGCAAGGGCAGCACTTTCTCGTTCAGCATTCCGTTGACCGGCGAGAATCTCGTCAATTCGTCGTCGTGACGGCGTTCCAACGATCCCCGCGTGTAGCGCCATTGGTTTTCACCACACAGTCGCTATAATACGGCTTGCTCCAGCACACTTGTTCGAGGCGGCGCTTGCGTTGCCGTGGCAAAAGCAAAGGCTATGGCGATTCAGATTTTACCCGACACGATTGTAGCGCAGATCGCGGCGGGCGAGGTCGTGGAACGACCCGCGTCTGTCGTGAAGGAACTGGTTGAGAATTCACTCGACGCCGGCGCGACTCACATTCGCATTGAAATCGGGGAAGATGGGCGCAAGCTCATTCGCGTCAGCGATAACGGCAGCGGCCTTCATTCCAGCGAGGTTGAGCTGGCCTTTGCCCGTCACGCCACCAGCAAGCTGCGCTCTGTTGACGATTTGTCCGAAATTCGCACGCTCGGATTTCGCGGCGAGGCGCTGGCGAGCATTGCTTCGGTCAGCCGCGTCAATGTCACGACGCGGCATGTTGATGAGCAACTGGGGACCATGCTGCTGCTTGA
Organism: Chloroflexota bacterium; assembly: GCA_003242205.1. Lineage (GTDB taxonomy): Bacteria > Chloroflexota > Anaerolineae > Aggregatilineales > Phototrophicaceae > ZC4RG36. The sequence goes on from QGUR01000009.1 coordinate 7,074, forward strand.
AGGCGGCGTCCTTCAGCAGCGCCGTGCTGTCGGCGCGCCGGCGGGTACGGTTCTGGCCGTTGAAAATCTGTTTTTCAACACGCCGGCACGGTTGAAATTCCTGAAAACCGCCGCCACTGAAAAGCGCCAGATCGTTCAGGTGGTTACCCGTTATGCGCTGGCCTATCCCGATGTCCGTTTTGTGCTGGAGCAGGACGGGCGGGAGATTTTTCGCTCGAATGGCAGCGGGAATCTCGCCGATGTGCTGGTGACGGCGCTTGGGCTGGATGAGTTCAAGCACATGCTGCCCGTGGAAGACGAAGTAACGCTCGCCAGTGGCGATGTGACGATTGGCGTTCGCGGTTTCACTTCGGCCCCTAGCCTGAATCGAGCCGACCGCAACCGCATTACGCTCTTCGTCAACGGGCGCTGGATACAGGATACGAGCCTGACTTACGCCGTCGTGCAGGCTTACCATACGCTGTTGATGACCGGTCGTTATCCGGTCGCCGTTCTCATGATCTCAGTTCCGCCGTCCGAAGTGGATGTCAACGTCCACCCGACTAAGGCGGAAGTCCGCTTTCGGGACGCCGATGCGGTATTCTCGGCGGTGCAGCGAGCGGTGAGGCGGGCGGTCATTGCTCAGGCGCAGACGCCGACCCTGCGCGCTGCCCAGTATGTTTCGCGTGGCCTCAGTCAGGATGCGGGCTGGGAATCTGGTCTGGGCGGACGCCAGCTTGGCATGGGCCTGCAACTTTCGGAACCGGGCGATTACGCCCGCCGCGGCGACGCTTTGCCCGAAGCCGTCAGGGATGACACTGAGATTCCGGAGGGGCCAGAGGGGCCGCTGCGCCCGCGCACGCTGCCCATGCTGCGGGTCGTCGGCCAGATTGGCGCAAGCTATATTGTGACCGAAGGCCCGGCGGGTATGTACCTCATCGACCAGCACGCTGCCCACGAGCGCATTCTTTACGAGCAGTTCATGGAAGAATATGCGCGTCAGGAGGCCATTGCCCAGCACACGCTGGACGCGCAGACCATCCAGTTCCCGGCTGCTGAAGCGCGTCTGGTTGAAGAAAATCTCGATGTCCTGCGAAACTTTGGTTTTCTGCTGGAGCCGTTTGGGCCAAACACCTTCGTGATCCGATCCGTGCCGGCCATGCTGGCTGACAGCGATCCGGTTGAAGTGGTGTCCGGCATTGTCGATGACCTCATGCTCGGCAAGGAGCCGGGGCAGGAGGCCATCGAAGACCGGATTGTGCTTCGTGTCTGCAAGCAGGCTGCCGTCAAAGCCGGGCAGATCCTGAGCCATGAAGAGATGCAAAGCCTGATCCGGCAGCTTGAACGCTGCCGGTCGCCGCATACCTGTCCGCATGGCCGCCCGACGATGATTCACCTCAGCAGCGAACATCTCGCGCGGGAGTTCGGGCGGCTCGGCGCGGTTTCACACTGAATCAGCGCCACTGGAAGGTGCGCCAGGGCCCTTCCGCGCTGATCGGCCTGAAGAGGTCGCCTTCCGTATAGACGCCGATGCGAACGCGCCAGCGCTTTTCGTGTGTCTGGGCCGTTTTTGGCCGGATTTCCTCACCGATCCGGTAAGACGTGTCGCGCGTTACGCGGTGTAACTGCGCGCCGGTTGTCGTGTCTTCTACTTCGACCAGATAATACTGTTCCGGCGGCAACTGCCCGATACTCAGCCACTGGAGGTTGATTGTGCCGCCTTGGGCGACTGCGCCCTCCGGTGGGAAGATCAGCATCGGCGCGGCATAGGTCGGCGTCGGAGTCGGCGTTTCGCTGCCGCTGGGCGTCGGTGAGAGCGTCGGCGTCGGCGTCGGAGCAGGCACTTTAACGATCTGGTCGACGGATAGCGGCACGTTGCAGTCCGGGCCGCCGCTTGGGTTGGAGAAATCGCAGTTAAAGAACCGCAATTCGGGATTGAGGCCATCCAGAATCGCCAGCGTGGTTTCGTACTGGCCCGCGATACCGACGATGGTTTCGCCCGGCCGTACCCTGTGTTCCATAATGGTCGTCTCTGCCGGCAGCGTATCGACCGCGTTGAGCGGCGTTGGTGAAGGCGTCCAGCCTTCCGGCGTGGGAGTCGCCGTCGGGCGGGGGATGAGGATGACCGCGCCTTCACCGGGCAACCGGTCGGGGTTGGGGATGTTCGGATTCATCGCCACAATCTGATCGATCACCGCCAGATCGGTATAACCATAAAGCTGAATGATGTAGTACAGCGTTTCGTTCTGGCGCATCGTGTGCTCGAACGGCCCCGGCGTTTCGGTGGGCGTATAGGTCGCCGTCGGTGGGCCGGGGGTTGGCGATGGCGTTGGGCTTTCCAGCACCGGAACCGGAGGCTGTGTCCGGCGCGGCGCACTCGTTGTTGTGGCGGCGGCAGTCGGTATGTCCTCGATGGTGGGCGAGTTGATCGGCTCCGGAGTCGGCGAGGCGTTCGGGTTTGGTAACGAGACATTGCAGGCGGCGAGCGCCAGACCAATCGCGACCGCCGGCACGGCGCGTATAAGATGACGTTTTATCATCATGAGACTTCTCAGTTTACTGCTCCTCGCGCTTCCCAGCTAAATCGCCGGGGATCCGTCACGTAGATCGGGTTATCGGGCGCGCTTCGGCTGATGACACTGACACGCCATGTATAGTCATGGCGCTGGCCATCCTGACCCTGCCAGGCTTCGGGGACGATCAGAAAGAGATCCTGTGTGTCGGCGGTATAGGTGGCGTCGGCTGTCAGGTCATGCACTTCAACACGGTATACCTGATCGCCTACCAACGCGCCGGTGGCCACCCAGCGTAGGGTAATCAGGTCGTTGCGCCGGAACACGCTCAGATCGCCGGGATCAGTCAGGCTGGGCGCGTTGATAGTCGGCGATGGCGTCGGCGTCGGCGTTTCGCTGCCGGATGGCGTTGGCGGGATGGTCGGCGTTGGCGTCGGCGCGGGAACCCGCAGGCGCTGGCCGACATAAATGTTGACAATGCAATTTGGGCCGCCCGTCGGCGAGCCAAAGTCGCACTGCGAAAAGGTCACTTCCGGGTTCAACTGCGACAGAATTTCGATGTTCGCGCCGTAACGGTAGGCAATGCTGATGATATTCTCGTTGGGCTGCACGGTATGCCACTGCACACCGGGCTGCAACGTGGCGGTTGCGATGCGGTTGGAAACTGCCAGCGCTTGCTCGGCGGGGGCCAGTGTCCGATCCGGGTCGATGCTCGCTTCACTGTCGGCCGGCGTTTCGGTGGGCAGGCTGTTCGGGTCCTGGGTCGGCGTCGGCCATGGGATTTCGATTTCCTGCCCGATCTGAATCGCTTCCGGCGCGCTCAGGTCGTTCAGCTCGACGATCACCGGTATGATGTCGAGGCTGGTGTGGCCACAACTATAAGCCAGTGACAGCAGCGTATCGTTGGGCTGTACGGTTCGCATGCACGGGCCCGGCGTCGGCGTAATCGTCGGCGTTGGCGGGGCAGGCGTCACGGTTGCGAACTGGAGCGTTGGGCGAGGTGTATTCGTCGCAACCGGCACGTTACCGACTCCCGCGCCGGCGCGCGTGGGCACTGGTGTCATCGTCGGCTGTTGCACGGCGCTGCCCGGCATAATGGTGCTGAACAGCCGTGGACCGAGAAACAGCGTCACGGCTACGCAGGCCAGCAGCGCAATCGTCACCAACCCGCCGAGGAAGAAAACATCAGTCCGGCGACTGAGCTGCGCTTCGTCGAGATCGGTTTCGCCGTACTGATAATCGTAGGCCGGCTGGGGCCGATTTTCCACTGGCCGCTCGCCCACAACCTCCACATCGTGAAGGGTTGCGCCACACGTGCTACAGACGGCGGCGTTGCGATGGGCGGGCGTGTGACAGATCGGGCATATTTTGTACGGCTGCGACAAACCTGCGTCCCTTCGCTGGCTCCGACTGACACATCCGAAGCCACCGGCGTGCGAAGACGTAATTATACCCGCCTGCCAGATGTGGTCGAGGCCGAAGCTACCGCTCTTGCTCGGGAAAGAATTCACGAAATTTTGGCGAACCCTACGCAGCCGGGCAGCGACGTCTTTTCTATAATGAGCGGTAATTCATGTAGTACAGAACAGATCACGCATTGAGGTGTGCGGAAAGTGGAGGTGAACAAGCGTATTCTGGCCTATCACCTGTCACGGCTGAAGGACAAGAACCCGGAAGTGCGCCTGAAGACGATTCACGAACTGCGACTGCTGGGCGATCCCGACGCGCTGGAAGCGCTGCAATCGCTCTACGAGAATGATAGCAATCGCGAGGTTCGCCGGGCAGCGCAGGAAGCGGGGCGCATCATCTTCCTCAAGCAGCAGGCTGGCCGCTGAATTCAGCCACTTCTTCCCATCCCGGAATGTTCGGGAACGGGATAAGAGGCTGTTCTTAGCTGCAGGCGCGTGGCAGGCGTCATTTCAGTTGGCGGCATCACGGATTGCATCGCGATTTGCGATGCAATCATGTCGCTCTGTTGTTCCTCCCGTTTTTCCCCTTACTCCTCACGCTTTTTACTCAACTGTCACCGTCAGGCGGTGCGGCGTTTGGCTGCCATCGTCGCCGACGACGATCAGGGTGTAGGTTGTCGTTCGCGTGGGGCACACCCGCCGCTCGTCGCTGGCGGGCGCTCTCTGGCCTTCGAAGAAGACCTGGCGTGCTGCAGCTACGTCCCAGCGCAGCGTGGTGCATTCACCGCTGGCGATAGATGTTGCGTCGGCAGTCAGCACATCTCCGGTTGGGGTGGCAGCCTCGCGCCCCGGCGTGCTGGTCGGCGGGACGGGCACGCGTAGCACATCGCCCGCCTGAACCTGTGACCGGTCAAGGCAGTTGGCGGCTGCCAGTTCGCTTTCCGTGATACCGTAGCGCTGGGCTATATCCGTCAGCGATTCACCTTCCGCGATGGTCACGGTGTCGGTCCATTCCTCACGCGGGGCGCAGGCCGTCGCCGTGGGGTGTTGTGTCTGCGCCGGCGCTGGCGTGTCGCTGGCGTCCGCCTCTGGCGTTATCTCCGCAGGCGGCGGCACAACGACCTCGCGTTCCAGCAGCGCTATGGGAGCAGATGCGATGGCATCGACATCAAACGGCTCAGGCTCGGATGGCGGCCCGGTAACGGCATCTTCGCCCATCGGGATGGAAACCTGAAGGCCGGGCAGCACCATCTGGCTTTCGCCGAAGGCCGTGACGACTGCCGAACCTTCGATGGTTGCCAGCGTCATCGCATCGTTGGTGACCGCACGGATATGCACCGTTGAGCCGAGCATGACTTCCGCGCCATTGATGCTCATGGTGACGACAGTGCCTTCCGGTGACTGTACCAGAGCCGCCGATTCGGGCGCTTCTTCGCATTCCAGCCGGCCAATTCCGGTCGTGATCTTAACGGCCTGCATATCCGGCGTTGGGTCGTCCATGCGCGCGTCGCCGTAAAGCAGGAAGGTGACGTTCTGGCCGGGAAGCGAACCGGGGAGGTTGGCCTGCGCCTTGATGACGGCTACGCCCCACTGTCGCATGGGTTCGTTTAACGATAAGGTTTGCAGCCGTCGCAGGCTCGTCAGGGCGACGATATCGCCCGCTTCCGAGAACCGCGCTTCAACATCCTCACGAAATTCCGCTTCGACCAGCGTATTGCCATAGCAGGCTTCATTTCTGCCCAGCATGTCGCAGGTTTCGCCGACGCGCTCGATGGCGCTGCGGATGATCGCATCACAGGCTGGCGTCTCTGTCGGGCTGGCAGCCACTTCAGTCGGCTGGACGGTCGCCTCGGCGGTTTGTCCGATGGCCTGCGTGGGCGTAGTTGCCGGCGTGGCAGCCTGACCGCCGGCGCAGGCTGCCAGCAAAATGGCGGCTAGAAGCAGGAATGCGAAGCGCATGGGTGGCCTTTCAGGACGGAAATTGCGGCAGATAATCAGAATATTATGCGGGTTGTGCCATTTAGAGAAGCGGACACAAGTCTTACCGCTGAATGGCGGATGAACCTTCTGCCAGTAAATGCTCGACTTCGGCCCGGTGGATAACCGCAATATCGCCTTGCATCGTCAGTTTGAGCGCGGCGACGGCGTTGCCCCAGCGCAGCGCTTCGCCTAGCGGTTTGCCGTCCAGCAGCGCGCATAACAACCCGGCGTCAAAGGCGTCGCCCGCGCCAACACGGTCGACCACCTGCACCGGATAACCGGGAGCCTCGACGTCAGTTTTGCCGTCGTAAGCGATAGCGCCATCCGCGCTGCGTGTCAGCACGACAACCGCGCCATTCCAGCGCTCGTGCAGATCGTGGGCGTTGCAGTTCGCGCCATACATCAGTCGCACGTCGCGTTCGGCGGCGATGACAACGGTGGCGCATCCGGCCAGTTCATCGTAGACGGCGGCGGCCTGCGCCGGCGTCCATAGTTTGGCGCGGTAATTGAGGTCAAACGAAACCGGCACGTTCGCTGCGCGGGCTTCATGGACTGCCCGGCGCGTCGTCTCCAGACAGCTTGCGCTGAGCGCGGGCGTGATGCCGGTCAGGTGCAGCCAGCGACAGTGCCGGATGACAGACCAGTCGAAATCTTCGGGGCGCATGTGGCTGGCCGACGAATTGGCCCGGTCGTAGATGACCTGTGTGGGGCGCGGCGGGCTGCCGAATTCGACGAAATACGTGCCGAGGCGGCCGTTATCCCAGCACACGCCGGACACATCGACACCGTGCATGCGGAGAGTCGCGGCGACATGCCGTCCGGGGCCGTTGTCTGGCAGGCGTGACCACCATGCGACGCGTTTGCCCAGCCGCGCCAACGCAATGGCGACATTGCTTTCAGAACCGCCGACATTGACATCCAGACTACGTGTGGTGTCCAGTCGTTCGCGGCCCGGTGGCGATAGCCGCCACATCGTTTCGCCCAGAGTGAGAACGTCGTACTTAATCTCGTTTGAGGACATAGTATGAACCGCGTTTCTGGCCGAGCTTCCGCAGAATATTTTTCGTGACCAGATCGGCAAGGTCGCGCCGGATCGTTTCGGGATGCACGTCGGGACACAGGGCCTGCAGGTCGCTGTTGGTGATACGCGAATTGCCGCTGAGCAAATAAGTCAGCGCTGCCTCTTGCCGGATATTGATCGGGACGCCGCGATACTGACCATCGAACACAAACGGTTTATCCGATGCTGCCACGTTTCCATCAGCGCCGGCCCCGGCAGACTGCGGCTGACTGTAGAGTGTAACGCGAAAGCCGCCCGCCGTCTCGACAAATTCCGGCGCGCGCAGGTTCTGCTGGGCCATCAGGTCGATAACGCGGTCGACACCATAACCCAGCCGCTCGATGAAGCCCATATCGGACAGCACCTGAACGATGACCGGATTGCGCGAGAATCGTTCTTCGCGGATGTTGCTCAGCGTGACCGGCCCCGGCAGCCCGCCCGGACTGGTCACTTCCATACGGTCGCTAAACAGAAACAGCCGGATGCCGTCACCCTGAATGCTGTAGTCGCGGTGGGCGACGGCGTTGACGACCAGTTCGCGGGCGGCTTCCATCGGGTATTCGTAGCGCTCTTCGCGCGTCATGCTGTCGCCCAGCCGGAAGTCTTTACGCAGGTTATCGCGCAGAAAGGTTTCGGCGCGGCGAATCTGGTCGGGCAGGCTGCCGCGGATATCCTGACGGGTGAAGATGTCGCTCATGGTTTCACCGGCAAAGCGGGCAGCCGTGATGTCTGCCCCGCGGACATGCCGTTGAGGCTCTTTGCCAAACAGCAGGATGCCGGCGTTGGTGGGCCGCACGAGACCGTCCTGTGTGGCGAGGCATCCGCGCTTGATGAGCACTTCTTCAACGCTCGAATCGCCGAGTGCTCCGAGTGTATCGACATAGGCTTTGGCCTTGTCCCAGTCGATATCCTCGGTGCTTGCGCCGCGAACAATGTCGGTTTCAAAGCTGGTCTCGCCGCGTTCCATCATCAGGCGGCGAATATCGCGCGGCTTCAGCGCCGTGTTATTGACGCCTTCGCGATACAGATAGCGCCCGTCGAGCGAGTAGACATGCGGCATACCGCGCGGCACGTAGGCCACCACGACCGGGCGTGTCTTGAGATGGCGTACCTTTGGCATGGGAATGATCAGCGGCGGCTCGATGGCGAGGGCAGCCTGCAAAACGCGGTCAACGGCGCTTTCCGGATCGCGCACGCCGATCACCGTCGCCGTTGGCCCGACGACGCCGAGTACGATGACTCCTCCCTGACTGTTGGCCATGGCGACCATCGTCGTGGCAAGCGCCTCGACAGAGGTCGATTCGCTCATCCAGTCGGTGCGGGCATTGCGGCCGCCTTTGATCGCCTGCCAAAGGTCATCCGCCGTTTCGCTCATGTTTCTACGGCCTCAGCCTCGTCCTTGTCCTTTTCACTTTCCTGCCGCAACAAGTCGCGTTTGCGCCCACCTTCGGGTGGGTCGAGCAGCACCAGATCGATGACCTGCTGCATATTATCGACCAGAATGATTTTCAGGTCGTGCAGCGCGTCTTTCGGCACGTCGATCAGGTCTTTTTCATTGCCTTTCGGCAGAATGACGTTCGGGATGCGCGCCCGCCGCGCCGCCAGCACCTTTTCCTTGATGCCGCCGACAGGCAGGATTTTGCCACGCAGGGTGATTTCGCCGGTCATGGCGTAATCCGAACGCACCGGGCGCTCGGTGAAGGCCGAAATGATGGCCGCTGCGAGCGTGATGCCGGCGGATGGGCCTTCCTTCGGCACTGCGCCTTCGGGCAGATGAACGTGGACGTCGAAGTTCTCGAAATCGTCGTGTGGCACGTCCAGATCGTCCGCGCGGGAACGCATGTAGCTCATCGCCGCCTGAGCCGATTCCTGCATCACGTCGCCAAGCTGGCCTGTCATCAGCAGGTTGCCCTTGCCCGGCAGTACGGACACTTCAATCGTCAGGATATCGCCACCAAATGGCGTCCATGCCAGCCCGGTCGCGAGGCCGACCGCGTCCTCGGTATTGATGCGCGTGTCGAGATATTGCGGCGGCCCGAGGAAGCGTTCGATATGCGCCGGGGTGATGTCATGTGGGTAGCGTTTGCCTTCTGCGACCAGCCGCGCCACCTTGCGGCAGACGTTGGCAAGCTCGCGGTTCAGGTTGCGGACGCCGGCCTCGTAGGTGTACTCGCGAATCAGCTTGACCAGAGCCTGATGTGCGAAACGCACGCCGTGCTCGGTCAGCCCGTGAGCTTCAAGCTGGCGCGGCAGCAGAAACTGGCGCGCGATGGCGATTTTTTCTTCTTCGGTATAGCCCGGAAATTCGATGACTTCCAGCCGGTCGAGCAGGGCCGGCGGCAGCGGATCGAGGTCGTTCGCCGTCGTGATGAACAGCACTTTCGACAGGTCGTACGGTACTTCGAGATAGTGATCCGAATACTGGCTGTTCTGTTCCGGGTCGAGGACTTCAAGCAGGGCGCTGGCGGGGTCGCCGCGAAAATCCATGCCCAGCTTGTCGATTTCATCGAGCATAAAGACCGGGTTGATCGTCCCTGCGCGGCGCATGGTCTGGATGATGCGTCCCGGCATCGAGCCGATATACGTACGGCGATGGCCGCGAATTTCGGCTTCGTCGCGCACGCCGCCCAGACTGACGCGCACGAATTCGCGCCCCAGCGCGTTGGCGATGCTCTTTCCGAGCGAGGTTTTGCCGACGCCCGGCGGGCCGACGAAGCATAGGATGGGGCTGTGCATCTTCGCGCCGGCCAGTTTACGGACGGCGATGTATTCGAGGATACGATCCTTGACCTTCTCTAATCCGTAGTGCTCCGAGTCGAGCACACGCTTGGCATTGGCGATATCGAGGTTGTCCTCGGCTTCCTCACTCCAGGGAATGCTGGTCAGCCAGTCGATGTAGGTTCGCACCATGCCGACTTCCGGGGCCATCGGCGACATCATGCTCAGGCGCGACAGTTCCTTCATCGCCTTGTCATGCACGTCGGGCGGCAGGTTGGCCGCCATGATTTGCTCGCGGACTTCGTCCAGTTCCTGCTGGAAGACGTCGTCCTCGCCAAGCTCCGTCTGGATGACGCGCATCTGTTCGCGCAGGTAGACCTCGCGCTGGCCGCGATCCATTTCCTGCTGGACCTGATTGCTGATCTCATCTTTCAGTTCCAGCATCTTGACTTCCTGGCTGAGCAGGACGGCGACATGCTTCAGCCGTTCCATCGGATCGACCATCTCCAGCACGCGCTGGCGCTCATCGAGCGAGAGCGTCAGCGTCGACGTGATCAGGTCGGCCAGCCAGCCCGGATCGTTGGCGTTCAGGGCGAAGAACAGCACGTCGTCGGGGATGTTCTCGTTCAGTTCGACGGCGCTGCGAAAGATATTGACGACCGCCTGCATCATCTCGCGCACATCGCTGCCCGGCTCCTCGAAGTCTTCTTCAAAGGGCTGTGCGCGTGCGATGAGGAACGGTTCGGTTTGGACGTACTCGACAATGCGGACGCGCCGGCGGCCCTGTGCCAGCGCGCTGAAGTTGTCATCGGGCATGCGTAGCTTGCGGCCCAGCGCCAGCTCGACGCCGAAGTCATATAGGTCTTCCGGGCCGACTTTCTCCAGCGCCGGGTTGCGTTGGGCGACGCCGATGACCGTTTCGCGCCGGGCATCGGCGGCCTCAACGGCGGCTAGCGCCTGATCCGTGCCGATGAACACCGGGCTGACGACATCTGGATAAATGACAATGCCGCGCAGCGGCAGAACGGCGCATTCGATAAGCCCGTCTTCATTTGCCTGGGCGTTGCCGATGTTCTGAAACTCGGTTGCGCCATTTGGTTCTGTCAACGTTGGGTGATCCTTAAAACTTCTGATCAAAGCGGGGAGGTAAGAAACTATTTTACCCCAGCGGCGGTATACGGTAAAGCTGAGGGGGCGGCGGCCTGAAGCGGTAACTGCGGCTGCCGAGGCTGGAATAGGTGTCGAGCCTGCGTTAGACTGATGCCGTTTGACACAAGGCAGGAACGTAGCAATGCGTATTCCCATCTGGTTGACAATCCTCGCGGCGCTTGTAGGGCTGGCGGTCATGCTGGTGATCGGCCTGCAGGTCGTGCGGCCCAACGCGCCGCTGCTTTCAAACGCCGGTTTTACCCCCGACCGCATCACGCCCAACGCCGACGGCATCGATGATGTCGCCATTTTCCGGTACTCGCTGGCGCGCAACGCCAGGGTGACGCTCACGCTGGAGAATCAGGACGGGCGCGAGTTTGTCTTTCGCCGTAACGAGCCTCGTATGGCCGATGATTACGAAGTGCTGTTCAGCGGCGTGGTCGATGGCTATGTCAACGAAGGCGAGCAGGTGAGTGGAGAAGTGCTGCGCCGCCTGATTCCCGACGGTGTCTATGTCTGGCGTTTGACCGCCGTGACCGACGACGGCGAAACTGCGACCGAAACCGGGACGCTGACGGTGGAGGATGGCGACGCGCCGCTGCCTGAACTGCAGAATTTCACGGTATCGCCCCGGGTATTCACGCCCAATCAGGACGGCATTGACGACCGTGTGCAGATCAACGTCGTGCTGACGAAGGACGCCGAGTTATCGGTTTACCTGCAGGACGAAAACGGCCGCCAGTACTTCGTGCCGGAGCGGCAGGAAGAGGTGATGGCTGGCCGCGCCGGACGACACAGCTATGACTACGAGGGCGGCGTCGATCTGGGGGCGGACCCGCCGCCGGACGGCGATTATCTGGTGATCGCCGAAGCGCGTGACGCGGTGGGACAGGAAGTTCGCCAGACGTCGCAACTGACGCTGCTTAACGGCGGCAAGCCACTGGCGCAGATTGTGCCACAGCCATCCGGCGCAGATGTCGTGTTTGTATCGCGGCCCTGGGACGATGCCTATGCCGAAGGCAAACTCATCGAAATGCCGCATGAACCCGGTGATCTGAACCTGATGGCGATTACCATGCCGGTTGGCGACGTGCTGGTATTCAAGCTGACGGTTGAAAACTACAGCGGCGTGCCGATTCGCACCACGGGGCCGGAGCCGGGAACGGTGTATAGCGCCATGGATGAGCGCGCGGCGACCATCGGCCATTATGAGGCGTCGGGCGCGTGGCGCGTCGGCATCGACTGCGAGAACGCGACCAGCGACTACCCGTGGCGCTGGGCCATCGGCACAGACGAAAATCTGACGCTGGTCGAGGATGAGGTGACAGGAGAGGTCTACCGCTATCTGGAACCGGGCGCGCGCAGCGTCGTTTGGGGCGCGGTTCGCATGACCGAATTGGTCGAGGTCAGCAATCCGCAAGCGTGCTGGGCCGGCCTGATCCATGAGGACGTTCAAGTGGCCAATGCGCGAGTCGGCGCACGTGAGGTCGAACTGGTGCCGACGACCGCGCCGTCTGATCGCTGAACACGGGGCTATTCGGCGCTTGAGAGCGGTTGTCGCGTGGCCAGCCCTTACGGGTGGAATATGCATTGTAGACCTCAAACGATGGTTTTGGCCCTTCATGAACCGGTATGGAGATGCTAAAATGCCGGCGCAAACTGGCAGTGGGGGGTAAGATGAAACTGGCTGAAGCATTAATCCACCGGGCGGACGCGCAGAAGCGGCTGGCGCAGCTTACCGAGCGGCTCAATCGAAGCGCACGCGTACAGGAAGGCGACGCGCCACCCGAAGACCCTGCCGAACTGCTGGAAGAACTAGACCGCACTGTCGCCACGCTGACGGAGCTGATACAACGCATTAACCGGACGAACGCAGCGACACCGTTCGGCAGCGGTGTGCTTAGCGACGCGCTGGCCGAACGCGATGGGTTGGCGCTGAAACGCTCGGCGCTTACGCGGCTGATCGAGGCGGCCAGCCACAACCAGTTCCGTTACGGGCGTTCTGAAATCAAATATGTGGCGACTGTGGACGTGGCGGCGCTGCAAAAGCAGGCCGATGATCTGGCGCGGGCTTACCGCGAACTGGATGCAGCGATTCAGCAGACCAACTGGACGGTCGATCTGTTGTAGAGATGTGGTGCGAGCGCAGTTGGTAGCTGGCGGCAGGATGAAGGCGAGCGTCAACCCGCCTGCTGGGTCAAGCAGGGCGCCGGGAAACCGGCATTGGGCGGCATGAGGGGCCATGCCATGAGGTTCAATTCCTCGTTTCGCACAAATCATGCCCAGCAATGTGACAACCGTACCGGGCATCGCGCATTGTTAGAACCGGACGCTGATTCTTCCGCCGCCGGCGAGGGTGGGTAAGGGGACGCGCTTATCACAAACAAGGCGGCTGTCCGTTCGGACAGCCGCCCCTCGCTGGTAAAAGGTGCGCCGGTCTGCCGGATCGTGGTTAGCTCGGTTCGCGCGGATCGAAATGCTCGGCGACCGTGAGGCCCAACGCGTTGGCGATCTGATCCCAGTCAACCAGCTTGAAGTTCTGGTTTTCGTCGCGATTATCGCGGCGGCCATCCTGAGCGACGAACACGCCATGCGGGAACAGGCTGCCCAGCGGCGCGCTGGTGACGGCGATGCCATCTGTGCCGGAGACACCGTCGATGCCGTTCGCCCCTTCGATTTTGAACGATCCGATAAAGGCGTTGTTGCCCCCGCGCTCGTAAACCGTAAATGTGCCATCTCCCTGACTCGACGCGATCAGATACCCGCCGCCATTTTCAGTCAGATACAGCGTTAGCCCTTCGACATCGGCGTCAAAGAACCCGTTTGGTCTGGCGCGGTCAATCGCGACTCGCTCTTCGCCTGCGTCGGGTTCCGCGCCATACTTCCAGATGGCCACGTCTTCTTCCCCGATGTAGACAAAGCCGAACTGGTCGTCGGCCACACAGCCTTCAGTTTGCGATCCAAGCCTGAACGTACGCACCAGCCGGGCGTCGATCAGGTTGTTGCCGGCATCGAACAATTCCCATTGTTCGACTTCACCCGTGTCCTCGCTGTTGACGAAGACATAGAAGTTGCCGGTCTGCGCGCTGCGATACATGCACAGGCCGTACACTTCCCGGACGCCGGATTCGATGGCGCGGGCATTGACGTTTTCCAACTCTCCGGTTGCCGGATCGACGCGATACAGCCTGATCTCATTCGTCCGGCGCTCCGACGCTGCGACAATATCGACCAGCTCGCCGCCGAGCGGGAAGTCATAGCGCACATCGACGTTGTTCATGCGGCCATCCTGCAGGAACTGCGCCAACTTGCCGCTCAGATCGTAGACGCGTAGACCACCTTCGGGCGTCTTGTCGGTCGTAATGATCAGGCTGCGTTCAGGATCGCTCGGATGCACCCAGATAGCGGCATCATCGGCGGCGTCAGAAGCGGAGTCAACCTGCTCTGTCTGAACGCTCGGTGTCACAACGGCGAAACGCGGCTCGGCCAGAGATGTAGGCGCGCTGTCCGCCGGTTCGGTTTCTGCCGGCGGCTGGCTTGCAGCGGGTTGTACTTGACCTTCAAGCGCCGCCATGATCGCCCGCCAGTCGACCAGCTTGAAATTGGCATCGGCATTCGGATTGGTGTTCTTGTCGTCGGAAGTGACGAACAAACCTTCCGGGAATGCCGGGCCAAGCGCGGCGCTGGTTGCGCTAATTCCGTTTGCATCCTCCGCCGAGTCAATCTGCCCGCTGGCGCCGACCTCGAATTCGCCGACGAAGGCATGGTCGCCAGATCGCTCGTAAACCAGATAACTATCGTCATCCTCGTTAGACGCGATCAGATAGCCCTCGCCTTCCGGCAGCAGGTACAGCGTGACTCCTTCGACGTTGTCGCTAATGCGCCCGCCGACCGTATCGAGAATGCGCCGCGGTTCCGTGCTGTCCGGCTCCGCCGGATAGCGCCACAGGGCGACGGCTGTTTCGCTGATGAACAGATGGCCCAACTCGTCGTCGGCAATGCAGCTTACGACCTCTGACCCAACTGCGAATTCGCGCACCGTACGGGGTTGGAGCTCACCACCGGGGCCTGCTTCAAGCGCCCACTGCTGAACCAGCCCTGTTTCGCTGAGGATAAATGCGTAGACAACGCCGGTTTCCCCGCTGATATACAGGCACGTGCCAATCGCGTCGATGCCGGTTTCAAACGCTGCCAATGGCGACATGAGGCGCGTCTCAATATTCATCTGGTACAGACGCAGCGTGCCATCGTCATCGGGATCCATCACTGCGATCAACTCGACCGGTTCGCCACCGATCGTGACGCCGGAGCGAATGTCAATCGCTGCGGCTTCGTGATCGGTCAGCGTCTGCACGGTGCGGCCATCGAGTCCGTAACTGATCAGGCCGCCGTCTTCATCAGCTCCGATGATCAGGCTAAGTTCGGGGTTTTCAGGGTGCACCCAGATGGCAACGTCATTCAAGTCGTCGCCGGGAGATGGATCTGTTTCCAGGACGGGTTGTACCACGACCGGGGACTGCATCAGCGCCGTTGCGTGCCAAAGCAGGATAGCAATCATCAGAAAGAACGGATTTCTCAAACGCACCATAACACCTCTAATCTGATCATCTTGCGGCAAATCTGCGAACCGCATAGTTTACCAGTTTCTACTATCGTCTGCTTGCTTGGCGAGTCTCAATGCAAATCCCGTTGAACGCACTCTGGTTCGCCTGTACCATGAAGAATGTAAGCTAATTTGCCGCTAACGTGGAGAGTGTGCTATCAAACGCCCATCGCGATCGCTCCTGCCTGGACTGACTGTACTTCTCGTTCTGGCTGCTGTTCTCACGGGTTGCCGGCGCGCTTCTCAGGTGCAGGTAACCGTCATGCCAACGGCGACACCGACGCCGCGCTCGACGCCGCTGCCACCTGTGCCGACGGCCATCCCGTCGGGTAGCGAAGAGAACCCGGTTCGCATGGTCATCGTTCCCGCGTCATCCGGCCTGTCCGCGCGCCGTGCTGCCCGCGAACTGGAAACGTCGCTGTCCGAACGCACCGGCCGGGCGGTCGAAGTCGTGTTGGCTGACCGCTATGCCGAAGCTCTGGCCGCTTTGTGCGATTCGGTCGGTGGTGTTGTGAACGTGGCGTGGCTGGATGGTGTCTCCTATGCTGCGGCGGAAGCGCAGGCCTGTGGTACGCCGCTGTTACAGGTTGAGCGCCGTGCCGGCAGGAGCAGTCAGGCCGGTGAACCGATCGTGATGGTTGCCAATGGCGACGCGGGTATTGAAAGCGTGGCCGACCTTCGCGGCGCGACTTTTTGCAGGCTGGGTTATAGCGATCTGGCCACGTGGTTGATACCGGCGATTATGCTGCAGACGCATGGTCTGGACGTGGCCGAAATTGAGCATGTGGTCGATTATGAAGACCTGACGTTATTGCTCGAGGCCGTCGCTGATGGCGAGTGCGACGCTGCGGGTGTGCCGCAATCGGCCTATAGCGGCGCTCGCAGCGCTGTTCGCAATGCGCTGATTACTCTGGACGAGTCGCCGCCCATGCCTTA
This sequence comes from Chloroflexota bacterium, assembly GCA_003242205.1. GTDB lineage: Bacteria > Chloroflexota > Anaerolineae > Aggregatilineales > Phototrophicaceae > ZC4RG36. The sequence goes on from QGUR01000009.1 coordinate 23,421, forward strand.
CAGTATCCTCATGATTCCGGTGGAGATGCCGCTCGATCTGCGGAACGAGCTTGAAAGGGCAATCGTGGCGATGAGCAGCGACGAAGTCGACGCTGAGGCGCTCGATGACCTGCTGCGATTCGAGCGGCTGGTGACGGTTGAGTCGAGCGATCTGGCTCCGGTGCGGCAGTTTGTCGCCGAGGCCGGCCTTGACCTGGCCGTTCTGGGGAGTTGATGCCAGAACTCGCCATCATCATTGTGACGTGGAATGTCCGGCAGCAGGTACTTGACGCGCTGGACAGCCTGTATGCGGACCTGAACGCTAACGGGCCGGCGGCGACGGTGTATGTCGTCGACAACCATTCGGCTGATGGCACGGCGGATGCGGTCGCGCGGCAGTTTCCGCAGGCGCGTTTGCTGGCGCTTCAGGAAAATCTCGGCTTTGTTCGCGGCAATAACTATGCGCTGCGCGAGATCGGCTTTGACGGCGCGGCAAATGCGGCGCTTCCCCGGGCTGTCTATCTGCTCAATCCGGACACGATAACCACACCCGGCGCGACGCGCGCCCTGTATGACGCTCTGCTGCGCGAAAACGGGCCGGGACTGGTCGGCGCGCGGCTGACATTCGGCGATGGCAGCTTTCAGCATAGCGCGTTCCGGTTCCCCGGTTTGCGGCAGTTGTGGGTCGAATTGTTTCCGACGCCGGGGCGTCTGGTAGACTCGCCGTTTAATGGCCGCTATCCGCGCGAACACTATCTGGGTGAGCAGCCCTTTGAGGTCGATTTCGTGCTTGGGGCGACGATGATGCTGCGCGCGGAAGTCGTGCAGCAGACAGGGCTGTTGGACGAAGGTTTCTTCATGTACTGTGAAGAGATTGACTGGGCCTGGCGTATCCGCGCTGCTGGCTGGCGAGTGGAGTGCGTGCCGGCGGCGCATGTGGTGCATCTGGGCGGGCAAAGCACAGGGCAGGCGCGCCCGGAAAGCGTGCTTCATCTGTGGACAAGCCGGCTGCGTCTTTATCGCAAGCATCTTCCGCCATGGAAAGCTGCGCTGGCCCGGCTGATGATTGGGGCCGGGATGAGGCGGCTGGCGCGAACGCCCGGCCTCGATCCGGCCCTTGCGGATGTTTACCGGACAATTGCGACGGCGGCGCTGAAACGATGAAATTATTCGCCGTTATTCTGACCTACAACGAGCGGGAGAATATCACCGCCTGCATTGAAACCGTGCGCTTTGCCGACCGGATCATCGTTCTTGATTCGTATAGTCAGGACGACACGGCTGTTCTCGCGTTGGAAGCCGGCGCGGAGCTCATCGAACGTCCGTTTGATAATTACGCCAGCCAGCGCAACGCAGCGCTGGCAGCGGTACGCGGGCGTGCCGACTGGGTGCTGTTTGTCGATGCCGACGAACGGGTGACGCCGGCGCTGGAAGATGAAATCCTGCGGGCGATCGAACAGCCCGGATATGCAGGCTGGCGCATTCCACGGTTGAACTACATTTTTGGCCGGCTGACTCGTGGGGCGGGCTGGTATCCTGATTACCAGACCCGGTTGCTGCGTGTGGGCCGCGCCCGCTATGACGAGACACGCGCCGTCCACGAACTGGTCGTTCTCGACGGGCAGGAAGGCACGCTCACCAAACCTTTTCTGCATTACAACTACAAGACGGTCGCTCAATTCCACGCCAAACAGGAACGCTATGCGCGTCTTGAAGCGCAGACCATGTTCGAGAAGGGAATCGTTCCCAAGCCGCGCAATTTCGTGCTTCAACCGCTGCGACAGTTCTGGTGGCGCTTCATCACGCTTGGCGGCATACGAGAAGGCTTTCACGGGCTGCGCCTGTGCACTTATCTCGCTTGGTACGAGTATCGCAAGTACGTGATGCTGCGCGCTCTGTGGCAGCAACAGGTTTCAGATCGCGTCCGCTAGCTGCAACAGGCCTCCAACAGCGAAATGGCGTGAACGCTTTTAAACACCGGGGCTTTTCGACGCCAGCCGCGTCAAAGACGCAAAAGGGCGGCCCTTCTTGGGCCGCCCTTTGTGATTGTCATCGCCGGGTATTGATGTGCGTGTGGGTTATGCCAGTTCGGGCAGCAGCAGGCCGTAGCCTCCCGCTTCACGCCGGTATAGCACGTTAATGCTACCGCTGTCGGCGTTATAAAACATAAAGAAGTCGTGGCCGAGCAGTTCCATCTGCTCGATAGCCTCGGCTTCCGTCATGGCTGTCAGGTTGACCTGCTTGCGCCGGACGATCACTTCAGCAGCCTGTTCAGCAGCTTCCGCGATTTCTTCCGGCTCGACGCTTGTAACTTCCTCAGGCAGTTCTTCCGCCAGCGCCAGCTCTTCGACCGTGGCGCTGAAACGCTCCGCACCCTTGCGTTTGGCAACGCGCTTGCCCTTAAAACGCTCGATGCGCCGGTACATCTTGTCGATAGCCAGATTGATGGCGGCTTCGAAGTCCCCATTCACGCTTTCTTCGGCGCGTAGAATGGCGCCCCGGCGGTGATAGACCGTCAGTTGCGCGATACGTACGGTGCCGCCGCGTCGGGAATTCTGGGTGGAAAGATCGAGCTTGACTTCGGTGATGCCGGGAAGGTAGCGATCCAGACGGTCAAGCTTTTTGCGTGCGTAAGCCTCGATTGCATCGCTTACCTTGACATTCAGACCCTGGATGCTGATTTCCATGTTTGCCTCCTAGCCGAACAAAGCTCACCTTACTGTGCCACCGTCACGGTGATGGCATAGACCGCCTTTGCGCCAGCCTCGAATAACGCCTCGGCGCACGCTGCGAGGGTCGCGCCGGTTGTGAAGACGTCGTCGACCAGAAGCACATGACGACCGGAGACGTATTCGGAGTGGCAGCGAAAGGCGCCGCTGACATTGGCGCGGCGCTGGGCCGCATCCAGCCCGACCTGAGAGCGAGTGTCGCGCTCGCGGCTGAGCGTAGAAGGGGAACAGGGGAGTGAAAGGCGCAATGCCAATCCTTCCGCGAGGTACTGAGCCTGATTATAACCTCGTTCGTGCTGGCGAACCGGGTGCAATGGCACGGGTACCACCATGTCAATTGTCCAGTTTGTCTGATGAAATTGCCGTTCCAGACGTTGCGCCAACGGCCCGGCCAGAACCAGCGCGTTTTCATACTTCAGGCCATGCACGGCCTGACGCGCGATACCGGTATGCGGCGCGGTGGACGCTACCCCGTCAAGACCGGGCACATGATCGATGGCCGGCAGCAGCGGGATGGAATCGAGTTGTTGCTGGCAGGAAGAACACCAGTCGGTATCCACACGCCCGCAACCGGCGCAGCGCGGCGGAAAGACCAGATCGACGAGCGCCTGCCAGATTCGCTTCCAGCGTATTGACGACAGAAGCCCAGGCGGAACCGGGGCTTCTGTAAACGGTTGCGATAAGATTTTCTTGGAGGGAATACCCGACATTTAGGTCTCCCCGGTGGCAGGCGTGGTTTGTCCGGGCCGAAAACTCAGATACTGATGTTCAGGTTGAGTAGCACGATAACCGATGGCCCCAGCAATACGATCCAGAGCGACGGAAAGATCAGGAATACCATCGGGATCATCATCTTGACGGGCGCCTGGTGCGCTTGTTCCTGCGCGCGCTGACGGCGTTTCACCCTCATTTGGTCAGATTGTACCCGAAGAATTGTCGACATGCTAACACCAAGCTGGTCCGCCTGAATGATCGCCGCGACGAACGAGGTGACATCCGGGACTTCCATGCGATTCGCCATGTCGCGCAGGGCTTCGCGCCGCATCTTGCCCAGTTGAATTTCGCGCAGCACGCGCCCGAAGGCAATGGCGAGGTCGTTATCCCACTTTTCGTACACCTTACCCATGGCCGCGTCAAAGCCAAGACCGGCTTCCACGCAGATCACAAGCAGGTCAAGCGCGTCGGGAAGTGCGCGCACGATGGCCTGCTGGCGGCGCTGAATTTTGGCGCGAATCCACATCGCCGGGAGAAAGTAGCCCAGAACGCCGCCGCCGATGGTAAAAAGAATGGCCGACGAGCGATCTATCGACGAGGACGCGACGAAGAAAACAAGGAACGCCGCCAGCGCAAAGAAGATGGTCAGGCCGACCCGCATGGTGAAAAAAGTCGCGGGCGGGATCGACAACCCGGCAAGGTCGATCAGGCGGCGCGCGTCTTCGAGTTGCTTCTCCGGCGTGAATTTGACGCTCAGGTCGGCAAACTTACGGGCCAGCGGGAGCAGGACGCGGTCGCGGAACGATAACGACAGTTCGACTTCTTCAAGAGACGTGGGCAGTTCCCGTTCGCCGTAGGCTGCAAGACGTTCTTGCAAAGGATCGCGGCTTCTGTCCTCACGCAAGCCCACGTAGACGAGGGCTACGAACATGGCCAGACCGGCGATAATCACAATCGTCAGGGGCATCTCCGGAACGATCCTTACCTTAAATCTTAATATCGACGATCTTCTGAATGATCGCAGAGCCGATGCCGATTAGCACCAGACCCATGGCCAGCATCGGCCAGCCGCAGGTGCGGTTTTCAAAGAGCAGGCCGACATAAGTCGGATTGATCGCGTTCAGAAACAGCGCCAACCCAATGGGCAGGAAGCTGATCAGGTAGCCGGTGATACGGCCCTGCGCGGTGAGAACACGAATCTCGCCCTTTAGTTTGATGCGTTCGCGGATGGTGTGGCCGATGACCTCCAGAATTTCGGCCAGATTGCCGCCGACTTCGCGCTGGATGTTGACCGCCGTAACAATGAGGTCAAGGTCTTCGCTGTCCATGCGCTGCAGCAGGTGTTCGAACGCATCTTCCATATCGATGCCAAGCTGCACTTCCTGCACGACGCGGCGAAATTCAGTCGCGGTTGGATCGGGCGCATCGCGTGAAATGGCTTCCATGGATTGAAGCACGCTGTAGCCGGAGCGGAGGGCGTTTACCCACAGGCTAAGCGTGTCCGGTAGCTGGTTTTCGAACTTGATCAGCCGGTTGGCCGTCATTCGCGCGACGATGATGCGCGGGATGAAGAAACCGACAAATCCCGCCACGACGCCCATGACAAGCTGCTGAGGCCAGAGGACAAACCACGAGAGCAGAAACATGCCAATGACGGTGATCACATGCAACGCCATGAATTCGGCGACTGTGATCTTCAGGTCGGCCCGCGACAGCGCCTGCCGCCATTTTCGGCCAAAGGGGCGCTGCGCCAGTGATTTGTCTATTCGATCCTTCAGCGTCTCTTTTTCGAGGTCGTCTTCAGGCTTGATGTCAAGCTCGAGAAAAACCGGGGTTGACTGCTCGAACGACGCCAGGCGCTGCTCGATCATGTCTTTTTCCGAGCGCACGCTGATGACGCCGACAATGAGGATGACGACGGCGACCGCGGCAGCCGCGATGACAATTATTGTTGGCGATATTTCCATAGCAACTTCACTCCGCCTGTTTCAGACCTACCGTCGCACAGGCGCGGCCTTCTTCTGGAATCGTGTCACCGGCAGGCTTAGTAATTTTTGCCAACACCGAACACCGATGGAGGCAGGTAAATACCAGCTGCTTCAATCCGGTCGATGAACTTGGGCCGGATGCCAGTGGGGCGAATGCGTCCGATGATCTTGCCGCCTTCGATTCCGGTTTGCTCGAACTCGAAGATGTCCGACAGGGTAATCATGTCGCCTTCCATGCCCTGAACTTCCGTAATCTTCACGATCTTGCGCGAGCCATCACGCATGCGTTCCTGATGAATGATCAGGTCGATTGCGCTGGCGACCTGCTCGCGAATGGCCCGCACGGGCAAATCCATACCGGCCATCAGGCACATCACTTCCAGACGGGCCAGTGTGTCTCGTGGGCTGTTGGAGTGGGCGGTTGTCAGCGAGCCGTCGTGGCCGGTGTTCATGGCCTGCAACATGTCAAGCGCTTCACCCGCGCGGCACTCGCCGACGACAATGCGGTCGGGGCGCATACGCAGGCTGTTCACCACCAGATCCTGAATGGTGATCTCGCCCTTGCCTTCGATATTGGCCGGACGGCTTTCCAGCGTGACGACGTGTTCCTGTCGAAGCTGAAGCTCTGCCGCGTTTTCGATGGTCACAATGCGCTCGTCGTTCGGAATAAAGCCGGACAGCACGTTGAGCAGCGTTGTCTTGCCAGAGCCCGTGCCGCCGGACACGATGATATTCAGTTTGGCGATCACGCAGGCGCGCAGGAATTCGGCGATTTCCTTCGTCAGCGTCCCCAAGCGAATCAGGTCTTCGACCGTGAGCGGCTTTTTGAAGAATTTGCGGATGGTGATGGTCGGGCCGACCAGCGAGATTGGGCGAATGACGGCGTTGACGCGCGAACCATCGGGCAGGCGGGCGTCAACCAGCGGCGAGCTTTCGTCAATGCGGCGGCCCAGCGGCGCGACGATCCGGTCGAGGATGCGCAGGACATGGTCATCATCCTCGAAGGTAACATTCGCGCGCGAAAGGTTGCCCTTGCGTTCGACAAAGACATTCTTCGGGCCGTTGACCATGATTTCGGTTATGCTCTCGTCGGCAA
>QGUR01000266.1 GCA_003242205.1 Chloroflexota bacterium
GGTCACCACCGAGCACGGCCATCATCACAACGCCGCCGCTGACCGTGACCTGATCCGCGCCGTCGCCGCCCTGCACGCCAAGCAGGTTGCTGTTGGTTGATGACAGGTTGTCTGCTCCCGTACCACCGAGCAGGTTGCCGCCCAGCGTGCTTGCGCCCACGCTGACGACATCGTTGCCATCATCGCCACTGACGTGATTGGCGATGGTTGAGGCGCTCACGTTGACGGTGTCGTCCCCGCTTCCGGCACGCACGTTGTCGATATCTGATCTCTCGATAATGAGGGTGTCGTTGTCATCACCGCCGAGGACATCTTCATTGACGGTGCTGGCGCGCACCGTGATCGAATCCGCGCCGGTTTCGCCATCGACGTCCAGTTCAACGGTCGCGTCGAGAACGTCAATCGTATCTGCTCCCTCGCCGCCGGCGATGTCGTTCACCGTCGAATTGCCGCTGATAATCAGGTGATCCAGACCGCCGTTGCCGTTGACAACGCCTTCCACATCGGCGCTGTTACCCACGGTGATCGTGTCGTCGCCGGTTCCCGGTGTGTCGCCGTTAATGTTGCCGTTGACTGCCCCGGTGACGTTGATCAGGTCGTTGCCTTCTCGCCCGTCCGTTCCGGCATCCCCGGCGTCAATTTCGCCTGAGCAGAGGATGGTATCGTCGCCGGCGCTGCCATCGGCGCAATCGAGTATCTCGAGTTGTGCCCGGACCAGACCGGCGGCAAGGGCCAGCACCAGCAGCGTGGCCAGCAAACTTCGGATCGTCGGCACTCTGTTCATGGCGCATCTCTTCGCTCAATGGACGGGAATGGTCGCAGGCCAGCGCGGACTGACGAACCGTTTATATGTTGTAGTGTATTCCGTAATTCGGCAATAGGGGCAAGGTCTTGGTCCGTCAGGCTATAGGTTGTCGTCTGCCTTGCCGGGCAACCGTCGTCCAATCTTTATGCAACGTTAACACCGGGGTGCTGTCTTTTTGCGTCGGGTTCTGCTATAATGCCATCTAAGATTCCGCGTAACGTTTGACCTCCTCGTTTCCTCAGCAATCGTAGAAGTTCAAACTGCACTGGAAAATTCCTGCCCCAGCGGGTGTGTGTTGCCTGCTGGCGGCTTTTATCAATAACACGCAAACAGACAAAGAAGAGAAATGGCAACAACACTTAAGATCATCCCTCTGGGCGGCCTGGGGGAAATCGGCAAGAACATGACTGTTCTTGAATATGGCCGCAATATGATTGTGGTCGACTGCGGCCTGATGTTTCCCGAAAGCGATATGTATGGAATCGATCTGGTTCTGCCGCAGTTCGACTATGTTGTTCAAAACCAGGACCGCCTGCGCGGCATCGTGCTGACGCACGGTCATATGGATCACATCGGCGGCCTGCCGTATCTGCTGCAGCGGGTGCAAACGTCGATTTACGGCACGGCGCTCACGATTGGCATGGTGAAGCGCCAGCTTGACGAAGCGAAGGTGCTCTCGCAGGCCCGGCTGAAGGTGGTCGAAGAGACACAGACCTTCCAACTTGGGCCGTTCAAAATCAGCCTGTTTCCGGTAGCGCATTCGATTCCCGGCTCGGTTGGCATGGTGATCGATACGCCCGCTGGCGCGGTTGTGCATACCGGCGACTACAAGCTGGACGAGACGCCTGCAGGTGGGCGCATCACCGATCTGGAGCGCCTGCGCGCGCTGACGCCCAACGGCGTGCTGGCGCTGCTGGCCGACAGCACCAATGCTGACAAGCCCGGACGGACGCCGACGGAGAAGGTGGTCGAGGAAGAACTCGACCGGCTCTTTGCCGAGGCGCGTGACGGCCGCATCATCATCGCAACCTTCGCTTCACTGCTGGCCCGCCTGCAGGCGATCATGACCATAGCGCAGAAACACGGGCGCAAGGTCGCGCTGACCGGGCGCAGCCTGCAGGAAAACGTGGCGCTGGCTCGCGAGCTTGGCTATCTGTCGATCCCCGACGGGTTGCTGGTCGATGTTGGCGCTCGCGTGCCAGACCGGAAAATGCTCATTCTGTCAACCGGGTCGCAGGGCGAGCCACACTCGGCGCTGAACCGGATGGCACAGGGTGAGCATCGTCAAATACAGGTGAAGCAGGGCGATACCATCATTATTTCCGGCGGCACGATACCCGGCAATGAAGAGGATGTTGGGCGCATGCTCAACAAGCTGTTCGAGCGCGGCGCGAACGTGATTTATGGCCAGTTGGCGAAGGTTCACGTTTCCGGCCATGGCAGCCGCGACGAGATGAAAGCGATGCTCGAGGCGGTGCGCCCGACGTACTTCATTCCCGTTCACGGCGAAGTGCGTCATCTGCACCTGCACGCGCGTCTGGCGACGGATGCCGGTGTAGCCGCCGGTAACATCTTCGTGCTGAACAATGGCTCGGTATGGACGACGGACGGCAAGCGCGCCTGGCTGGGCGAGGCCGTTGACGCGCGTGATGTTCTGGTCGATGGCCGGCTGATCGGCGAAATCGGCGCGATGGTGCTGGAAGATCGCCAGCGCCTGTCGCAGGATGGCTTCATCGTCGCGCTCATTCCGGTGAACGCCAGCAACCGGCTGGCGGGCGAGCCGGAAATCATCAGTCGTGGCTTTGTCGCCGGAGACCGCTCGAAGGAACTTCTGCGGGCGGCGCAGCGCGAAATCAAGCGACACTTCGGGCGCGGCAAGGTGCAGGGCCAGGACAGCATCCGCGAGAATTTGCAGAATTTCTTCTACCGGGAAACGCAGTCGCGTCCGGTGGTGCTGCCGAGCTTCATTCGGGTCTAAGGCAGAACCGGCGTTTGCAGCTTCTTTCGGCGCTTCGCACCGCCCGATCACAAGAAGCGTCCGGGATAAACGGAATCGTAAGAGTGCGGGGGTGTGACTGCGTCCTCAAGCAAGGCAACAACAGCGATAAGGGATCGTAGGCAATGAAACACCTGCCTCGCACCAACTTCGTTCTGGCGGCGGTGCTCATCGTTATTGTCGTGCTGGCGTCGCTACCATTTCCGTTTTACTCGCACCAATGGCACAAGCTGCTCCATGTGCTGGGGGCGATACTCTTCATCGGCAATATCGTTGGCGCAGCGGTGTGGATGGCTCTGGCGTTGGTTAGCCGGCAAACCCGCGTAATCCATTTCGCGGCGAAAACGGTGAATCAGGCCGACCTGCTGTTCACCATTCCCGGTGTGCTGCTGTTGTTCATCAACGGGCTTGTGCTCGCGCCGAGCTTCGGCGGCGGCAGTGTTTTCGGCGCAAGCTGGGTCGTTGCCGGTATGGCGCTGCTGATTTTAAGCGGCCTGCTGTGGGCCGGCTTCCTGCTTCGCTATCAAACTCAGCTCGTAGAGCTAAGCGCGACGGGCGAACAGGTGTCGGGCGAGTTCTTCAACGTCTTCCGTAAGTGGTCGATCTGGGGCAGCATTTCAAACGCGCTCGCGATCATCGCGCTTATCCTGATGGTCTTCAAGCCAACGCTATGGGCCTGATAAGCCTGCGCCTCTGATCCGAACGATAAACTGCAAGCGAGCTTGCGGTACGATAACAGCCGGCGGAGTCTCCGCCGGCTGTTCGATTCAAAGGTAACAGCATGACAACCAGTGATGAATTGACGATTTTTGCGAAGCTTGTGCAGCGTATCATCCCCGGCGCAAGGCTGCTGCGCGTATGGCGACTTGAGGGTGGCGTTTCTGCACAGGTCACGGCGATTGAGTGCATTCTATCCGGCGGGCAAACCCGGAAGCTGATCGTGCGGCGTCACGGCGCAGCCGATCTGCAACGAAACCCGCGTGTCGCGCAGGACGAGTTCAGACTTCTGGATCGCCTGTATCACGCCGGATTGCCCGTGCCAAAACCGTACTACGTTGATGAATCGGGCGAGTTTTTCCCCACACCCTGTCTGGTCGTGGAGTTCATCGAGGGCAGGCCGGACTTTGCGCCGGCGGATCTGAACGAATATCTCCAGCAACAGGCGACGCTGCTGGCATCCATTCATGGGGCGGATATTCCGGTCGATGACCTGTCTTTTTTGCCCGAACAAAACGCGATGGTTGCGGCAAACCTGCGCCGGCGGCCTGAACATCTGGACGACTCTCTGGATGAAGGACTCATTCGAGACGCGCTCGAAACTGCTTGGCCTTTGCGACAGGCAAACAGGACCTTGTTGCTTCATGGCGACTTCTGGCCCGGCAACCTGCTGTGGCGTGATGGCCGGCTGGCCGGCGTGATCGACTGGGAGGACGCCGCGCTCGGCGATCCGCTGGCGGATATGGGGATCAGCCGCCTCGAAATCCTGTGGGCGTTTGGCATGGAGGCGATGGAGCGCTTTACGAACGCGTATCGGGCGTTGATGCCGTCCGTCGATTTTGGCAACCTGCCTTACTGGGACCTGTGGGCGGCGTTAAGGCCTGCCTTCCAGATTGCCGGGTGGGCAGGAAGTGAGGAGCGCGAGCGCATCATGCGCGAGAGGCATAAGCTGTTTGTCGCGCAGGCGTTTGAAAAACTGCCCGGTTCGTAGGCGATCCGCGTCACTGGCGAAATGGCTGCCGTTTCTGAGGAAGGCGATCAATCCGTCTCAAATCCGGTTGCGCGGAAGTGCTCAATAAGCGCTGGCGGCAGGGCATTCCGCATCAGTTCTGCTCGTTCGATCGTCCTCGTCAACCAGTGGTCGGCGGGCAGCAACTCGCTGACCTGGCTGGCGGTCAGCCACCGGATGGCGCTGTGTTCCTCGCTGATGGTGATCGCATCGCGGTCGTCAATCGTGCAGGCGTATTTCACGCCAAGCAGTTCGTTATCGGGCGTCGGATCGCCGCGGTAGAAGCGGGTCGTGCCGATGATGAAATCGACCTGAACACGCACGCCGATTTCCTCCAGCACTTCGCGGTGAAGCGCCGTTTCAAAGCTCTCTCCCTGATTGACGCGCCCGGTCACGCATTCCCACTGCCCGTAACCATATTCGAGCTTTCGCGCCCGCTGTAGCAGCAGGTAGGTCTGTGTCGGCGGGTGATAGATGAGCGCGGCAACGCCACACTGAAAACGGCCAACGTCCGGCATCATTTTCATCCTAAAGCTGATACTGCTGCCGGATTTCGTCCGACAGGCCAATAGCCGCCGCGACAAAATGCGCCAGCCAGCGAATCGAACGGGGCAGGTCGGCCAGGGAGGCGCTTTCGTCGCCGGTGTGCGCGTTGCTCATCGGTGGACCGATCATGGCGAGGACTTGCGCCCAGCGCGCAAGCGCAACGTCGTCGCTGCGCGACAGATATCCGGTGTTGAGTTGAACCGTATCCGGGTGGGCGGCATTGACTTCCGCCGCCAGATCAGCGGCGAGCGCCAGCGCATTCGGCGGTACAACCGAGCCCCGCCCCCACGCGGAAACGCTCCCATGCGCCGCGCCGTGGCCGATCGTCACGTTCGTTTCATCGCCTGTGGATTGCGCGTCGACAACAATGCAGCCGATCGCGGGCGGCGGAAGCGCGTGGGCCAGCCGCGCCGCGCCGTGGCCGAAGAAACTCTCCGGATTGCCTTCTTCCTGATCGCTGAAAACGAAGAGACAACGCTTGTTGGCGGCTATCAGGGCGGGTTCGATGACGCGCAGGATCGCCGCCGCGCCGAGCGTGGTCATCACCCCAAGGCAGTTATCCAACCCTGTGCCTCGAATCGTGCTGCCATCCAGAACCGGCTCGACATCCATGGTGATCAGGTCGCGCCAGCAAAGCGCGCCCTCGGTTGCTTCGAAGCGCAGGTGGTCATTGCCGCCCTGCCGGTCAGAAATGAGCCTGCCGCGCGCGCCAGCCTTTAACTCCCCGCTGTCAAACCGTAACGCCTTCGCAGCAACTTCATAGCGCCCACTTGGGAAACGGTTGGCGCAGATCGGATACAGTATGCCATCGGTTTCTGACCGCACTTTAAACGTTGGCCGGTCCATGTGGGCGACAATCACGAGATCGGCGGCGGCCTTGTTCGCGCCGAGCCACAGCCCCGTGTTGCCCGTCGATCCGATCCGCGACATGTAGCGGTCACCCAGCTCCAGATCGTTTGCAACGGCGGCGAGCGTATCGCCGATAGCGCCGGGAAGCGCCGCGCCGCCCGATGGGGCATGTGCGAGCAGAAACCGCCGCAGCAACGGCCAGATCGTCGCTTCTTCCGCGAGCAGCGTGTGATTTTTGAGGGCGGCTTCGAGGCCCGGCGCGGATTCGTACAGATGTGAGAGCATCATCAGCCTCGGGATAGGTCCGGCAGTGGCCGGTTCAGAAATTCGAGGATCAGTTGGAACGTCGCCTGCAAGTCGTCCAGATGGATCGTTTCCAGCGGCGCGTGCTTGCCGCGCATCGGCACGCCGACGACTACGCTGGGGATGCCGAGCCATGTCGCCACGCGCGCGTCGCTCATCAGGCCGCGCACTGCGTCCTGCTGGTAGGGGGCCTTTTTACAACATTTGACCCTCC
>QGUR01000267.1 GCA_003242205.1 Chloroflexota bacterium
AAATACACCAGCCAGCGCTGCTCTGCTTGTGGGCATATCGAACGGGCAAATCGTAAGTCTCAAAGCGAGTTCCTCTGCTGTGCTTGCGGACACACGGCTCATGCCGATGTCAACGCTGCTAGAAACATTGCATGGGCGGCTGTCATACCGCCTATTGTCTCGGAGACGCCTGCGGGCGTCGCGCCAGGGACAAGCCCCCGCCTTTAGGCGTGGGGTCTATGACCCGTCGCCATGTATTGAACACGAATGCCCAACCGGCGATCAGTTGCAGCACCGCCGAAAGCGCGAGCGTCCAACCGGCATTCAGGTCTGGCCGTACGGTCACGAGCGGTTCAAAGATGGCGCGTACGATCAGCCCGAAGTTGAGCAGCCACAGCACCATCCAGGCGATCGTTTCCGAACCGCGCGGGCGTTCCCGCGATTCCTTCGGGAACATCCAGTACACCACACCGATGATCAACTGGGTGATCCAGCCAACCATCAGCAGGTGAAGCTGTACCGGGCGCAGCGTGGCGATAAACTGGGGCAGGCCCAGCATCGGCTGCGCCGCCATCAGCAACCCCATAGCCAGCGCGACAACGAAATAAACCAGACCAGCTTTGATGAACAACCGTGACAATCGTGGCATGCGGTTTACGTCTTGGCCCTCCCCCCTGCGCTCGCGCGCCCCTCGCCCTGAGAAAGCAGGGGCCGGAGGCCCGGAGGATGAGGGCTATCTACCTACGCCCGATCCGCCTCGGGACCGGCCTTCACAATCAGATAGGGCAATTCGATGGCGCTGACCGGACAGATGTTCTCGCACAGGGTGCAGTAAGTGCAGGCCTGCGGATCAACCAGCGCCGCTTTCCCGTCAACGATCCCAAGCGCCGACACCGGGCAGACGGCAACACATTCCCCACAGCCGGTACATGCTTTGCGGTCGATCTGAGGTAACCATTCCGGTCCGTACACAACGAACGCCTTTCATCACGAGCCTACGCTGCCAGCATAGTCGTAGGTGGCGTTCCCGTCCTTGACTTACATCAAGACGCAAACTCAAAGCGCGGCGATAGATTTGAGGATGTCTTCGCGCACGATCAGGATACGGTGGCGGTCGAAGCGAATCGCCCCGGCTTCTTCCAGCGAGCGCAGCGCCCGGCTGATGCTCTCCGGCGTGGTAGCGAGGTGCGCGGCGATGGCGACGCGCGTCACACCCGGCCCGCTGAGCGCGGGATCTTCCGCCTGTTTGATCAGGAACCGCGCCAGCCTGATGACGACCGAATAGAGCGCAAGGTCTTCGATCTGGTCTACCAGCGAACGCACGCGCGCCGCCAGAATTTGAATGACGCGCGCCGCAACGCGGGCATCGGAGAGCAAGAGCTCGCGTAGGACTTCGGCGGGGATGAGCCACACTGTCGCGCGGCTGAGCGCCGCCGCATTGGCCGGGTTAGGCCCACCATCGAGGGCCGCGATGTCGTTGAAGGTGTTGCCGTTGCCGCGAAGATGCAGAATATGCTCTTCCCCGTCCGGATTAACCTTAAAAATCTTCACGCGCCCCTGTTCGACAATCCACAGGCCCGCCGCCGGGTCGCCCTCATAGAAGATCGTTTCGTCGGGTTCGTAGGTAAAACGCAGGGCGCGGCTGGCCAGCGCCTCCGTTTGGGCAGCGTCGAGGTCGGCGAAATAGGCCAGAGAATGCAGATATTCGGGCAGTGAAAAGGCGGTCTGGTCGGACAATGCGCCTCCGTTGCATCTCGTTTCGCGGTTTGGGCAGCAGCGCCGCGCCAGCAATGGTAACGCATCTCACGCGCGCACGCGGAAGCTGTGACAAATGGTGTCACAACCCGCATCTACAAACAGCGCCCGCGCGCACGTATAATACGTTTATTCCGTTTTACACCCATCGAGATTATCCACAAGGCAACTTATGTTAGACAAACTGGCAGGTATTCAGGCGCGTTACGACGAACTGGGAACGCTGATGGCAGACCCTGCCGTGATGAGCGACCATAAAAAACTGCGCGAGTACGGGCAGGAACGCGCCAACCTGGAAGAAATCGTCACCGTTTATCAGGAGTACCGGCGTCAGCTTCAGGAACTGGAAGACGCGCGCGAACTACTTGCCGAAGAACGCGACCCCGATCTACGCGCGCTGGCCGAGGAGGAAATCGCCAAGCTGGAGGAAAGCACGGAAGCGCTTTACGAACGCCTGAAGCTGCTGCTGCTGCCGAAAGACCCGCGCGACGAGAAAAACGTCATCATGGAAATCCGCGCCGGAGCAGGCGGCGATGAGGCCGGGCTGTTCGTGGCCGACCTGTTCCGCATGTACAGCTACTATGCCCAGAATCGCGGCTGGAAAATCGAAGTCATCGATCAGCACGATACCGGTGTCGGCGGCTTTAAGGAAATCAAGTTCGAAGTCAAAGGGCGTGGCGCGTACAGCCGCCTGAAGTGGGAAAGCGGTGTGCATCGCGTGCAGCGCGTCCCGGAAACCGAAAGTCAGGGCCGCGTGCATACCAGCACCGCCACCGTCGCCGTTCTGGCCGAAGTCGACGAAGTGGACGTCGAGCTGGATATGAACGACGTGCGCGTCGATGTCTATCGCAGCGGCGGCGCGGGCGGCCAGTCGGTCAACACGACCGACTCGGCGGTGCGGATGACGCACATCCCAACCGGCATCGTCGTCGCCGTACAGGACGAGCGCAGCCAGCTTCAGAACCGCATACGCGCCAAACAGATTCTGCTCGCCCGGCTGTACGAGCTTGAACTGGAAAAGCAGCGCTCGGCGCTGGACAACGAGCGCCGGGGACAGGTCGGCACAGGCGAACGCGCCGAGAAAATCCGCACCTATAACTTTCCTCAGAACCGCGTCACCGACCACCGCATCAACCTGACAAGCTATAACCTGCCGCGCGTGATGGACGGCGAGCTTGACGAATTTATCGACGAGCTGATCGCCAGAGATCAGGCCGAAAAACTGGCCAGCGGCGCAAGCACCTAGTCGCATTACAGGGCGAGGCCGCGTCCCGCCGCTGTAGCCCAGCCCCAACACAAGACAGCAAAACGAACTCCCCGCCAGAGACGGGGAGTCCATACAAGCTGTCAGAGGTCAAAGGGTTGAGAAGAGCCGGCTAGTCAGCCGCCCCGGTTTGACTCACCTGCTCGACAATCTCGATGACAGACGTGTCTTCGCGCTTGCTCCGCATCACTGCCCAGACGATAACCGCCAGCAGGACGATCATGACTACGATGATGGCCAGCCGCGACGATTCGGCATTCTGCGGCGCGGCGGCAGTCACGACCAGCGGAGCCGCCAGCAGCGAGACCAGATTGACCACCTTGATCATCGGGTTGAGCGCCGGGCCGGCAGTGTCCTTGAAGGGATCGCCAACCGTATCGCCGACGACCGCCGCCTTGTGCGCTTCGCTGCCCTTGCCGCCGTAGTTGCCCTCTTCGATGTATTTCTTGGCGTTGTCCCACGCGCCGCCGGCATTGCTCATAAAGACGGCCATCAACTGACCGGCGAGAATGATCCCCGCCAGGAAGCCGCCCAGCGCCGCCGCGCCCAGCAGAAAACCGACGACAACCGGCATCAGAACGGCGATCACGCCCAGCGGCAGCAGTTCGCGCTGCGCCGCCCTTGTCGACACGCTAACCGCTTCCGCGTAGTCGGGCGTGCGCGTGCCTTCCAGAATGCCGGGGATGCGGAACTGGCGGCGCACCACGTTGATCATCTCGAACGCCGCGCGATTGACCGCGCGGATAAGCAGGCTGCTGAACAGGAAGATCAGGCCGCCGCCGATGAGGAAACCGATAAAGACCAGCGGCTCGGCGATGTTGATGCCGGTGCTGAACAGCGTACGTTCGAGCGGGATTTGAAGGCCAAGCTGCACCACGCGCGTATCGGTCAGGAACGAGCCGAACAACGAAACCGCCGCGATGACTGCCGAACCGATGGCGACACCTTTGGTGATGGCCTTGGTCGTGTTGCCAACCGCGTCGAGGCTTTCGAGCGTCTCGCCGCCTGCACCGCCGCTTTCGCCCGCCAGTTCGGCCACGCCCTGTGCATTGTCCGAAATCGGGCCGAAGGCGTCCATCGACACGTTATTGCCAGTCAGCGTCAGCATACCGATGCCGGTCATGGCGACGCCGTAGAGCACCGCCGTGAAGGTATCGACAATCTGCACGCCGTTGGCGTCGGTAATCGGGAACGCCATGAAAATCGCGACGCTGGCGAGGATGCTGCCGGCAATGACGATGATCGCCCATGTGCTGCTTTCCATACCCGTCGCAAGCCCGCTGAGGATCGTTGTCGCGGACCCGGTCTGCGTATTACGCGCAATTTCCTGTACCGGCTCGTGCTCGGTTCCCGTGAAATAGGCGGTTACCCGGTCGATCACAATCGCGAGCAGCACGCCAACGATCACCGTCGCCAGTGGCTGCCAGATGATATTGCCGCTGTTGATGTTCGGGTCGCGCATGTAGGCGACGGTGAAGATGGCAAACAGCGTGATGCTGATCGCCGCCGCGGTGTAGAAACCGCGCGTGATGGCTTGCAGCGCGTCGCGCCCACGCGTCGATCTGACGAGGTAGGTGCTGATGATGGAACTGAGCACGCCGATACCGCGTACGACCAGCGGGAATACGATCCAGATGGGACTGCGCGTGACGGTCGCCATGGCCAGACCAAGGATCAGGCCCGAAACAATCGTCACTTCATAGCTCTCGAAGATGTCCGCCGCCATACCCGCGCAGTCGCCGACGTTGTCGCCAACCAGGTCAGCGATGACTGCCGCGTTACGCGGGTCGTCTTCCGGCAGACCTGCCTCGACCTTGCCGACAAGGTCCGCGCCGACATCCGCCGCTTTGGTATAGATACCGCCGCCAACACGCATGAACAGCGCCAGCAGCGTGCCGCCAAAGCCGAACCCAAGCAGCGCGTCGGGCGAGGCGATGCCGAACAGGATGAAAATGATCGTGCCGCCGAACAGCCCCAGACCGTCGGTCAACATGCCGGTGATGGTGCCGGAACGATAGGCGATACGCAGGGCATCGGCATAGCCGCGCTTCGGGTCAACCGCCGCAGCGGCAACACGCACATTGCCCTGAACCGCCATGTTCATGCCGACGAAACCGACCATCGCCGAAAAGATCGCGCCCATCAGGAATGCGCCGGCGCGGCCAATGGCTGTGTTGATGCGCGCCGCGTCGCACGCATTCAGCCCGTACTGCACGATGGCCGCTTCCTCGGCATAGACAACCGCGTTAGCCTGCAACAATGCGAGTTCGGTAGCGCTCAGGCTGCCGTTTGTCGCCGCGATCTCGGCGCGAATGGCGTCGGCGTCGACGGTGGCACGGGCTTCTTCAGCCACCTCCGGGCAGAAGTGCTCGATGGCGTAGGGCGTCGGGTTGACGACATAGACGCTGAAGAACAGCACGACTACCAGAACCAGAATCAAAACGGCGATAATGCGAAACTGCGAGCGCAGATACGCGTTAGCGCCGGTTTTGATATAACTCCAGACTTCCTGCATGCGGGCCGATCCTTTGCTTTCGGAAAGGATTTGCCGCGTGAGCCACGCGGCATACAAGAGGCCCGCCACGGCAATGCCCAGAACCATGAATATCAGCGTATTTTCAGTTTCACTTAGTGGACGCATGATGTGATGCTCTCCATCATCCAGAGGAGATATGAAAGATACGGCTGCTATTTTTGGCTTGGGGGGCTGGAAGCGGACGCCACGGGGAAAATTGCCGATGGTGCGCTTTCACGCTCCTCAGCAAAAGTAGCTAATCATATTTTCGCACAACCCCCATAACGCCGCAATCAGGAACACAAAAACGCGGAAAGACAAGGTTATGGCGCACGCCATAACCCTGACATTTGTATTGAAATGCCCTGAATCATAAAAGAAAGCCCCTCCGGGAAAATTCAGAGGGGCTTTTCCTGTCGAAAATCACAGCCCAAGGTCGGGGCAGTCGTCGACCTCTACGACCAGATCAGAGCGAATCCAGCCCTGGATGACCGCGCCCTCGACTTCGATGGAGATGCGATACCACAACTCGTTCGGATTGACGCCGCGCTCGATGCCAAGCACATCGGCGACCGTGCCACGTGGCATGAAGCCGACATGCGCCGACGAGGTGGTGGGACGCGAGCGAATATTCCGGCCTTCGAGCGCGCCGTTGAACACCCGGCACTGCACGACAAGCGTCGGCGTCGCCGTCGGCGTATCCGTGGGCGTGGGTGTATCGCTCGGTGTCGGCGTATCGGTCGGCGTGAAGGTCGCCGTCGGCGTCGCCGTGTCGGTCGGCGTCATCGACGGCGTCAGCGTGGCCGTCGGCGTATCCGAGGGGGTGAAGGTGGCCGTTGGTGTCGGCGTATCGCTCGGCGTGGGCGTGGGCGGCGGGTTAATGATCGGTTCCCATACCGGCTGCGTGCCGATCAGG
>QGUR01000268.1 GCA_003242205.1 Chloroflexota bacterium
TTCATTGCTTTCACCTTCCCTGCCTTTCCGCAACCGGGAGTCGCTGGCGATCGCCTTTCCGTTGCGGATTGACAGAATCCGCACCACCGTCCCCCCGTTATCGCGGGCCAGCCCGATCACATCCTGCTCGGTCATCGACGTACTGACCGCCTTATGCTGGTGGGTGATGTAGTCGATGGCCTTCAACTGGTCGCGTATCGCCGCCGCGCGCTCGAAGTCCAGCGCTTCGGACGCCTCCATCATCTCTGCGGTCAGGCGGGCGACCACCGGCTCCGATTTACCACTGAGCACATCCATCAACTCGGCGATCATCGCCCGGTACTGCTCCTGATTGACCGCCCCGATACACGGCGCGTTGCACAGCTTGATGTCATGGAACAGGCAGGCGCGCGGATCGTTGCCGGTGATTTCGCGGTCGCAGGTCAGATACGGGAATGCCTTTCGCAGCGTTTGCAGCGTGTTCTGGACGGCCCACATGGCGACATAAGGCCCGAAATAGCGACTGCCGTCATCGACCAGCCGCCGCGTCGTCTCAACCTTGGGGAACGGCCTGTGCCAGCTGATTTTGATATAGGGATAGCGCTTGTCGTCCTTCAGGCTGATGTTGAAGCGTGGCTTATAGCGCTTGATCAGCGTTTCTTCGAGGATGAGCGCCTTGATCTCGTTCTCTTCAACGATGAAATCGATATCGACGATCTGCTCGCGCAGGCGCATCGTCTTGATGCTGCTCTCCGCGCTGGCGTTGAAATAGCTCCGCACACGGTTGCGCAGCCGTTTCGCCTTGCCGACATAGATAATCTCGCCGCGCGCATCCTTCATCAGGTAGACGCCGGGCTTCATCGGCAGATTACGCAGAATCGTCTGGATGTGTTCGGAAGGTTGGAACGCCATGGGAATAACGCGGACTATATCGGAAAGTTTGTTCTATTTTAGCAAACACAGTGGAAAATGGTAGCGGGCCGGGCCTAAACGAACAATTCGCCGAGGGCAAGCGTGAACCCCGGCAACACCTCGCCGCCGTCCAGCACGCCGTCTTCACCAACAGTCGTCGCCGGTTTGCCCGGCGCATAAACATCGATGCTGCGCGACTGCGGGTACAGTTCCCAGTAGAGAATGTTCGCCTGCCGGTAGATTTCACGTTTGGCGCGAATGACGTTGGCCGTATCGGTCGGCGAGACAATCTCGACAGCCAACAAGGGTGGATCCGGATCGGGATACTCGTCGCTCATGGGTGTGGGTTTATAAGCGAAATCCGGCACGATGACATTGCCGAGGATTCACCACCGCTGGTATGGCATGGCAGATTGTTCTCCCGGCAAAACAGGCGCACGGCAAACGCGATGCGATGTCCTATCTCGGAGTTCGATGTCCGTCCCGGCGATGCTTCGATGATCACTCCGTTGATGAATTCGTACTCGCGGCCAGTGTTTTCGTCAAGCAACGCCCAGCGCTTGAATTCTTGCAGGCTGATGCTTGTACACTCCACGGCTGTCTCCTCGCTACCATCACAGCGACGGTTCTTCCCACGACCGTTGATGATATTCCAATCGTACCATCAGCCGGTTGGCCCGGCGCGGGGCGCGCAAAGTGCTATAATGCATTTTGCGGTTAGAGCGATTCAAACGTATGCAGCACGTCCCGGTTTTATTGGAACCAATTCTCGAACATCTGCTGCCCGCCGAACGGGTGATTGATGGCACGGTCGGCGCAGGCGGACACAGCCGCGCGCTGCTGGAACACGGCGCGGGCGCGGTGCTCGGCCTCGATGTCGATCCCGACGCGCTGGCCATAGCGCGGGAAACACTCGCGCCGTTCGGCGAACGAGCGCACCTCATGCACGCAAGCTACGCCGATATGCGCGCCGCCGCTGCCGCCATTGGCTGGGACGCGGTCGACGCCATCCTGCTCGATCTGGGCGTCTCGTCCATGCAACTGGACCGGCCTGAGCGCGGTTTTGCCTTTCGCGCCGAAGGCCCGCTGGACATGCGCTTCGATCCCGGCGGGCAACGGCCCACGGCGGCGGAACTGGTGAACACACTCGACGAAGATGAACTGGCGGAGCTTTTCTTCCGGTATGGCGAGGAGCCGCAGGGCCGCAGACTGGCGCGCGCCATCGTCCGGGCGCGCCCCTTCCACACGACGAGCGCTCTGGCCAGCGCCATTGAGCGAGTCATGCCCAGACGACACGGCGACAAAATACATCCGGCAACGCGCGTTTTTCAGGCGCTGCGGATCGCCGTGAACGATGAACTGGGTGTAATCGAACGGGCGCTGCCGGAAGCGATCAGCCTGCTGCGTCCGGGCGGGCGACTGGCGGTCATCAGCTTCCACAGTCTGGAAGACCGGATCGTCAAAAACACGTTCCGGCTGGAAGCGACCGACTGCATCTGCCCGCCGCAGGTTCCGGTGTGCGTCTGCGGCCATGAAGCGCGCGTGCGGCTGCTCACCCGCAAGCCCATCGTCGCCGATAGCGAAGAAATCGCGCGCAACCCGCGCAGCCGCAGCGCAAAGCTCCGCATTGTCGAAAAGCTGAGCGTGGATCATGATAGATAGACACGAACGCACCTGAAACGCCCGGCGCGTTGAAGCAATGCGCGGGGCATAGGGACGGAATGAGTCGGTTTTAGAGTTAGAGAGCCGGTTTATGTCACAACAATGGTTTGGCCATGTCCTAAGGCGAACGCACTGGCGTCCACAACGACAGGCGGTTGCGCTGGCGACGCTCAGCCTGATCATCGGCATTATCATCGGCGCTCTCTACCTCGCGCAGTCGGCGGCGGCATCCACGCTGGGCCGCCAGCTTGAAGACATGATTGCGCTTCGTAACGAGCTTGAGCAGGAAAACGAACGCCTTCGGGCGGAGATCGCCAGCCTGCAAAGCGTGCCGCGCCTGCTCGCCCGCGCTCAGGAACTCGGCTTCACGATGGCGAGCCGCGACCGCATCGAATACCTCACCATCGAAGGCTATAATCCCTACCGCAACCAGATCGTGACGCGTGTGGAAACGACCCGCGCCGAAACCGTACCCGTTTACGACGAGTCGTTCAGTGGGTGGCTGCAACAGCAATTCGACGCGCTTTCCCGCCAGTTCGAAATGTTCACCAGTCGTGGAGAGCAACCGTAATGCAGCAAGCGAACAGCCTGCCGTATGTGCAGTTCCGGCGCAGACTGTACTTCGTCATCGTCGGGCTGGTGACCTTCAGCATCTATCTGCTCTGGGAAGTGGCCTCGTTTCAATGGCTGTCTCCCGAAGTCATCAGCTATATGGACACGCTGCGCAACTCCAACTACACGCGCACGCTTGAACTGGCGGCGGCCCGCGGCCTGATTTATGACCGTCACGGCGAGATCATGGCCGTCAATACGCTGGAATATGAAATCGGCATCAGCCCCAATCTGGTCACGAACGCGCGCCAGACGGCCACAGCGCTGGCGCCCCTGATCGGCCGCCCGGAGCTGGAAGTATTCGAGTTGGTCACCGCGAACCGTCCGTGGGTGTCGCTGGCGCGGCCTGTCAGCGCGGAAGTCGCCCAACAGATCACCCAGCTTGGCCTGCAGGGCGTGACAATTGACCCGATTCCGCGGCGCAGTTATCCACAGGGGACGCTGGCGGCGCAGGTGCTCGGCTTCGTCAATCTGGACCTTAAAGGCAACTACGGCGTCGAGGGATACTATCAGGACCAGATGGCGGGACAAATCCGCGACCGGCGCGTGAGCACCATCCCCTTTGAGGTCCCGCAGAGCGGCTGGGAGCAACACCACGGACGCGACCTCATCCTGACGATCGACCGCGACATTCAGTTTCTGGCCGAAAGCCAGCTCCTCTCAGCCATCAACTCGACCGGCGCGCAGAGCGGAACCATCATCATCATGAATCCGCGCAACGGCGAAGTGCTGGCGATGGCCAATTACCCGTCGTACGACCCCAACACCTTCTACGAAGTTGAGGACCCGAACCTGCTGAGCAATCCGGCAATCAGCAGCCAGTACGAACCGGGTTCGGTCATGAAAGTCCTGACCGTCGCCGCAGCGCTCGAAAAAGGCACGATCACGCCGCAGTGGACCTACTACGACGAGGCGCAGATCAACGTCGGCGGCGTGACCGTACGCAACTGGGACCGCGCCGCGCACGGCAATGTCGATGTGACGCAGGTGCTGGTCCAATCGCTGAACGTCGGTGTCGCCACGATCAGCACGATGATGGGTCCGACGGACTTCTATAACATGCTGGACGCCTTCGGCATTGGCCGCCGGACCGGCATTGACCTTCAGGGAGAGGCGTCAGGCACGCTCTATGTTCCCGGCGATGCCCACTGGAGCGAAAGCAACCTGGCAACCAACAGCTTCGGACAGGGTCTCGCCGTGACGCCGATCCAGATGCTGACCGCCATCAACGCCATCGCCAACGGCGGCCTGATGATGCAGCCGCACGTTGTCCGTGAAATCCGCGATGGCGAACGGGTGTATGTCTCGCAACCGGCGGCATTGGGCCGCCCGATCAGCGCGGAAACGGCCCGCATTGTGACCGATATGATGGTGACGACGGTGCGCGATGGCCTTGATCAGGCGAGCGTCGATGGTTACACCATCGCCGGCAAAAGCGGCACCGCCGAAATTCCGTCCCCGGTCGGCTACGAGCCGAACGCCTGGATCATGAGTTTTGTCGGTTTTCTACCTGCCGACGACCCGCAGGTCAGCATCCTGATCAAGCTCGACCGGCCCACCAGCGGCAACTGGGCCAGCCAGGTGGCCGCGCCGGTCTTTCAACAACTGGCCGAACGGCTGGTGATTCTGCTCGAAATCCCGCCTGATGACATCCGTCATGCGCTAGCAGCGCAGGGTGGCGCGGTCAACGCCATCCCCCGTTAATGTTGAGGTATAGCACTCTTGGATGGACTTCCATTCGCTCTCACTGTAGGCGTCATCACATTTCTGCTGGGCATCATCTGGGGCGGCCCCTTTGTCGAAATCCTGCGCCGCCTGAAAATCGGCAAACGCATTCGCGTGGAACTGGTCGAAGCGCAGCAGAAAAAGGTCGGCACGCCGACGATGGGCGGCATCATGATTATTCTGCCCGTGTTTCTGGTCACGCTCGGCCTCAATCTGGTGACGGTCATTCGCCCGCAAACGGTTTTCGGGCGCAGCATTCTGCTGCCGCTGTTTGTGCTGGTCGGGTTTGCCCTGCTCGGCGCGATCGACGACTGGGAAGGCATCCAGCGCTCGCGCGGCAGGCCAATCGGCGAGGGCATCTCGGCGCGCGCCAAGTTCACCGGACAATTCGTGCTAGCAGCGATTGCCTCGTTCGTGCTGGCGTTTTACGAAGGCGGCTTCCAGTATGCCAACCAGATCATCCTGCCGCTGATCGGCATCACGCTGCCAATCAGCCCGGTGATTTTCGTGCCGCTGTCGATGTTCATCATCGTCGGCACATCGAATGCCGTGAACTTCACCGACGGACTCGACGGACTCGCCGGTATCATCAGCGCCAGCGCGTTCGCGGCCTATGGCGTTATCGCCTATCTTCAGGGGCAGATTTTCCTCGTCCAGATGTGTTTCATTCTGGTCGGCGCGTGCTTCGCCTTCCTGTGGTATAACGCCCACCCGGCGCAGTTGTTCATGGGCGACACGGGTTCGCTGGCGCTCGGCGCGACTCTCGGCACGGTCGCCATCATGACCGGCCAGTGGCTGCTGCTGCCGCTCATCGCCATCGTGCCGGTTGCCGAGATGATGTCGGTCATTCTGCAGGTTACATACTTCCGGCTGACGCGCGGCCAGCGCCTGTTTCGCATGTCACCGCTGCACCATCACTTCGAACTCGGCGGCTGGAGCGAAACGCAGATCGTGCAACGTTTCTGGCTGGTCGGCCTGTTGAGCGCGATGGCCGGTATTGCGCTGGCGTTGATCTAGCAATGCCGGATACGGCCGCCGCCTGCCGCCGGTTGAATACACATCCGTGCAACGGGCAGGCAGAGAATGAACAGGCGACTCTACGAAACGATTCGACCGTTCATGCCCGACTTTCTGGACAACGTGCGGCAAAAATTACCCGGATTGCTCTCCGGGTTTTATATTCATGGTTCGATCGCGCTCGATGACGTCAACATACACATCCCGTGTCCGGCACGCTTTGTGAAAATGATCATTGCCGCGTGCAACCGGGGCGCGACGAATAGACCGGAGGTAGTCGCAGGATGACGCAGGACCCACTCGCTGGCAAACGCGTTGGCATCATCGGGCTGGCGCGGCAGGGTAAGGCACTGGCGCGCTGGCTTCCAACCAGAGGCGCATCGGTCGTCGCCGCCGACAGCAAGACCGCCGAGCAGCTCAAGCTCAATCCCGACGACTATCCGGGCGTACAGTTCATGCTCGGCGGCAATATGAAAGGTTTTTTCAAGGAAGGGGACTTATGTGCC
>QGUR01000269.1 GCA_003242205.1 Chloroflexota bacterium
CAACCAAAGGGGAGAAGGCCAACCGGGGCGTTGGTCCAAAGGGGGTGCAAAACCGAAATGCACTGATTGCCAGAATCATCCGAGTTGCTGAGATAGCCCCACGACAATGCCTTCAGGCCCGCGGATATACGCCAGCCGGTACGTGTCCTCGTACTGCATTTCACCGATGAGTTCAGCCCCGTGCCGGCGCAGGCGCGCGACGACTTCGTCGATATCTTCGACGAGAAACATCACCCGACGGAAACCCAGCGCGTTCATCGGCGCGTCTACAGGCCCAAACCTGATCGGGTCGGGCGTGTGGAATTTGTCCAGTTCGATGCCGCCATGACCGTCGGGAGGCCGCATCATCGCGAGGGTGGCCCGGACATCCTGAAGCCCGATCAGACTTCCGACCAAAGGCCCTTCGACTGTCGTCTCGCCTTCCAGCTCCATACCGAGTTCGATGAAAAACGCTTTGGCAGCCTCCAGATCATCGACAACGAGGAGAACGTTATCCATCCGTAGCAAGTGCTTTTGCCTTTCCCCGGTGGTTATCTGTTTTTGGTGTTGTCCTGCCTAGTTCTTCAGCGGTTTGCCGGTTTGCAGCAGGTGTGCGATGCGTTCGAGCGTCCTGACCTCGCCTAGCAGTTCCAGCGCCACCTCGCGCTCCAGATCGAGAATCGTTTGCTCGTCCACCCATCCCGGTTCGTCGACAGGGCCGCCTGTAAGCACGTATGCCAGTTTACGCCGCAGCAGCGCATCGTGCTCGGTAGCTTTCTCCGCAGCGACATCTGCGTCGATGTCCTTCAGCAGCGCGTCGTAAGCGTCACGCCCCGCAGCCCAGACCTTGCCCGCCCGGCCCGGTCGATAATGGCCCGCCAGATGCAACGCCTCGCGTTTGGCCTCGCCCAGCAAATGGGCCCGGTTCATGACAATGCGGTCACACTCCCCCAGCAAGCGCATTTGACGCGCCTCGGTGGCGCTGCCGCTGACGCGCCCTCCGGCAATCAGGTCGAACGCACGGCGAATGTGCGGCAGCGGGTCGGCCTGCTCGCTGGCTTCCATCACCGGATTGAGAAACCGGCGCAGCAGCGCGTTACAGCCGCCCCCCATCGGGATCAGCCCGGCGGACGGTTCGGTAAACCCGGCGGCCAGTTCCATGTGCGCCACGACGCGGTCCGCCGACAGCATCAGTTCCACTCCCGCGCCCTGTGCCACGCCGAAGGGCGTAACCACGACCGGCCCGGCGGCATAACGCAGCAGTTTCAGTGCATCCTGCTGTCGCTTGATGGTCGCGTTCAGGTCGTCCAGTTGTCCGGCGCGCGCCAGCGTCAGCAGAGCGAACAGGTTTGAACCGGCGCAAAAGCGGTCACCTTCCGCGCCGATCACCAGCGCGTCCAGACCATTGTCCAGATGATCCAGCGCGCGCCAAAGCATATCGATAGCCCCGGCATCAAGCTGGCTATTCGGGCTGTGCAGGGCCAGCAGCCCTACACCATCGCCCATGTCGAGCAGGCTGGCGCTGTCGTTGCTTAGAATGATTCGCCTCGAATCGCTCCGCAGGCGTGGGATGCTGACGGCGCGCTCGTCCCCGGCGAAAGGCACATACGTCTTCGCCTGCGGGCTGTAATAACCGATCGCCTGCCCGGTTTCGTCGCGCTGGTAAAAAGTCGCGTACCCGGCGGCGATCATCTCCTTAACCCACGCCGCCACCGGATAGCCCGCATCCTCGAAAGCCGGAACGGTCGCCGCCACGCCGAGCGCATCCCAGATTTCAAACGGCCCCAGTTCATGACCAAAGCCCCACTTCTGCGCGTTGTCGATATTGGCCAGACTGGCCGTGATTTCCGGCACGCGGTGGGAAGCATAGGCGAGATAGAAGGCGTGATGATGCCACAGGAAACGACCTGCCCGATCGTCCTCGCCGATCAACAGACGAATACGCTCGCCCGTGTCGGCCACGTGCTGGTGACGCGCAACGCTTTCGAACGCGGGTTTCGACGGCGGCTCATACTCCAGCGTCGACAGGTTCAGCGTCCAAAACTCGCGGCGGCCGTCCGCCGTCTTCACCTGCTTGTAAAAGCCCTGCCCGCTTTTGTTGCCTAGCCAGTTGCGATCGAGCAGCGCGCGGAACAGCGCCTGCGCTCCGGGATGGCGGAGAACGTCGCGCGCGGGATCGTCCGCGATGGCCGGATACAGGTTATCCGCGATGTGCTGCAACACATCGAGGCCGATCAGATCGTTGAGGCGGAAAGTGGCAGTGCGGGGCCGCCCGATCAGCGGGCCGGTCAATGCGTCAACCTCATCGACGGTGAGGCCGTTGTCGAGCGCGGCGTTGACCGTCTGGCTGCCCACGATGCTAAGAAAGCGATTGCCGATGAAGTTTGGCGTATCGTTGGCGATCACGACGCCCTTGCCGAGCGTTCGGGTCGCAAAATCGACCATGAAGTCGAGAATTTCGGGATCTGTATTCGGGTGTGGAATGATTTCGAGCAGGCGCAGATAGCGCGGCGGGTTAAAAAAGTGCGTGCCGAGGAACCGGCGCGAAAAACGCTCGCCAAGCCCATCGGCAATGGCGCGAATTGGCAAACCTGAAGTGTTAGTCGAGATGATCGTCTCCGGGCCGACCACCTCCGCCAAACGCCCCATCAACTGCTGCTTGACGTCCAGCCGCTCGACCACGACCTCAATCACCCATCCGGCGTCATGCAGCAGGCTCAGATCGTCCTCGATATTGCCGGTGCGGATCAGATCGAGGTCGGAAAGCGCAAACAACTGTGGCGGGCGCGCGTTCTGCATCCGCTTCAGCCCCTCCAGCGCCGGCGCGTTGCGCTCCGCCGGAGGCGTCTCCGGGATGGTGTCGCGCGCCGGCACATCGAGCAAGACGACCTCGATGCCAACGCCGGCCAGCAGTGCGGCGATACCGCTGCCCATCGTGCCGGCTCCGATGACTCCCGCTTTGCGAATGTTGTAGCCCATGACGGACATGCCTTTCCGGGTACGATGCTCGTTGGGAATGCATCCGAGTATAACCTAATCGCTCTCGCCCGGAGGTAGGTCCGGGCCGCGAGTCGCAGGCGTACGGAACGGGCCGGCAGTACTGCATCTGGCCGCAAAGCGCTGTTTGGCTGTACAATCGGCTGGAAAGTCCAAGGATGAAGACCACAACCAATGCAGGATATGCGCTGGTCGACTTTCGACCTGATCTTCTTCGATTGCGACAGCACTCTATCGGCGATTGAAGGCATTGACGAACTGGCCCGCTTCAAGGGCAAGGAGTGGCGCGTCGGCGTTCTAACCCAAAAAGCGATGGACGGCGATCTGGACCTGCGCGACGTTTACGGCAAGCGGCTGCAGGCCATTCGCCCCACGCGCGGCCAGCTCAAGGCGATTGAAGAACGCTACTGGGAGGCGCTGGTTCCGGATGCCGCCGAAGTCATCGCCGCGCTGCATTTCCTCGGCAAGGAAGTGTTCATCATCAGCGGCGGGCTGGCGGAGCCGGTTCGCGGCTTTGGCAAGCGGCTGGGCGTGCCGCCGGAAAATATCCGCGCCGTTGAACTGGAATACAACGAACTTTCGGGCGAATGGTGGCGCTACCACGAGCCGCAGGAGCGCTCGCGCCAGACATACCTCGATTTCAACGAAGGCCCGCTGACGGTATCGAGCGGCAAGCCGCAGATCGTTGAAGAACTGGCGGGCAACCGCTACGGACGCCGCATGATGGTCGGCGACGGTGTATCGGATCTGGCGACGCGCAGCGTGGTCGATTTGTTCGTCGGCTTTGGCGGCGTGGTCGCGCGCCCGAAAGTCAAGGCCGCCGCGGATATCTTCATCGAAGTCAATTCACTGGCCCCCATCCTGCCGCTGGCCGCCGGGGTGAGCGGGTATAGCCGCGTGCTTGGCACGCCCCACCAGACGATTTTCGAGCGCGGGCTGGCGCTGGCGCGAGACGCCGGAGTCATCATGAACAACGCCGAACTGCGCGAAGCATTTGACAAAGGATTTGCACTCATCTCATGATCGATCACATTCAAGCGGTCATTTTCGACATGGATGGCCTGCTCGTCGATTCGGAGCCGGTCTGGATGATCTGCGAGCGCGAGCTGCTGGCCCGGCGCGGCAAGGAATGGGACTTTGAAATCCAGCGCCGCCTGATCGGCATGCGTACGCATGATTTCCTGCATGGCATGATCGCTGGATATGACCTCAAGGACACCTACGAAGACCTGCGGGCCGAACTGCTGGACAGCATGTGCGCGCTTGTGCCGCAGAAGGTGGTCGTCAGGCCCGGCGCGCCGGAAGTGATCGCGCTGCTGCAGGAACACAATCTCCCCTGCGCGATCGCCTCAAGCTCGGCGCGTGTGATTATCGAAGCGGTGGTCGAAAGCCAGGGCTGGCAGGACATCTTCCACGTTCGCGTCAGCGGCGACGACGTCGAGCACGGCAAGCCCGCGCCCGATGTTTACCTCGAAGCGGCCCGCCGCCTCAGCGTCGCCCCCGAACACTGTCTGGCGCTGGAGGATAGCCCGACCGGAGCTAGAGCCGCCGTAGCCGCGGGCATGACGACAATCGCCATTCCCGATCCATGGCACGCGCATCCCGAGCTTTTCGACGGCATTACGCCCTACGTCTACGAAAGCCTGCACGACGTGGCCCGCCTGCTTGAGGCGCGCGTCACGCCTTAACCCGGTTTTTGCAGCGATCGAGGCATCCGTGAGCGAGTTTGAGATTCTGGTCGCAACCGACCTGACCGAAAAAAGCCTGTCGTTGCTGAACGACAACGGCATCAAGGTGAACATCGTCACGCCAACCGTGCAGCACGTGCGCGAGGGTCTGAAGTCGGCCCACGCGCTGATCGCGCGGGACGACGTGCCGGTGGACGCGCCGCTGTTGGAAAACGCGCCTAAACTGCGTGTGATCGGGCGGATTGGCGCAAACCTGAGCGGGATCGACGTTGAGTGCGCCACCAGCCGCGGCATCATCGTCATGAACACGCCGGGCGCGAACGCCATCGCGGCAGGCGAGCATACGCTGGCGCTCATGCTGGCGCTCAGCCGCAGGCTGGTCACGGCGCACAACAGCCTGCGCGATGGCTACTGGCTGCTGGATCGCAAGCGGCAGGCAGGCACGCAGCTTCATGGCAAAACGCTGGGGCTGATCGGCGCGGGCCGGGTCGGGCAAACGGTCGCGCACCGGGCGCTCAGCTTCGGCATGACGGTGCTGGCCTACGACCCGTATGTCGCCGAAGACCAGATCAGCGACTCGCGCGTGCTGCTGGTTGGGCTGCGCGAGTTGCTGCAAAAAAGCGACTTCGTCAGCATTCACGTTCCGGCGACGAGCGAAACGCGCGGCATGTTCGATGAGACGCTCATCCGGCAGATGAAACCGGGCGCGCGCCTCATCAATACGGCGCACGGCAGCGTCGTCGACGAGGACGCGCTGGCGCGCGCGCTGAAGGACGGCCATCTGGCCGGCGCGGCGGTCGATGTTTACCGTGAAGAACCGCCCTATAACAGTCCGTTAATCGGTCTGGAAAACGTCATTCACACGCCGCATATCGGCGATAACACCGTCGAAGCCACCGAGGACGTTTCCCTGCAAATCGTCCGTCAGGTGCTGGACGCCCTGCGCGGCGTTGATTATCGCAATGTCGTCAACCTGCCGTTTGTCGCCGGCCTCGATTACGAATCGACTCTGCCCTATATGGATCTGGCGGAACGCATGGGCGGACTGCTGCACACGCTGGCGCGCAGCCCGATCCGGCGCATCGCCGTCGAATATCGCGGCACGGAGACGACCGGGTTGATCAAGCCTCTGACCGTCGCCCTGCTTAAGGGGATGCTCGCGCCGGTGCTTGGCGAGCAGGTCAACTACATCAACGCCCCCATTCTGGCGTCGGAACGCGGCATTCAGGTCACGCAGGCCAAAGGCCTCAAAACCGGCGACTACGCCAACATCGTCACGGCGCAGGTCACACTGGAAGACGGAGAGGTCATCACCATCGCCGGCACGCTGCTCGACCGCCGCGAGCCTCACATCGTGCAAATCAACAACTATCGCATGAATTTTGTGCCGCGCGGCCACCTGCTGATCATGGGCAGCTACGACCAGCCCGGCGTGATCGGCAAGGTCGGCACGCTGATGGCAACCAACGGCGTCAATATCGCAAGCTGGCAAACCGGCCGCGCCACCCCCGGCGGCCATACGCTGACCGTGCTGACGCTCGACGAGCCGCTGCCGGAAGGCGTGCTCGACGCGCTGCGCGCCCAGGACTTCGTGCGCCACGCCCACGAGACTGCCCTGCCGTAGCTGCGGCGTAGAACGCTCATGGCGTCCTCACAGGCCAACACGCCGCCCGCTCACGACCGCAAGCCGGTGAACCGCCGCGCCGTCATCATCGCCGCCGTCTGGCTGGCCGCGCTC
>QGUR01000533.1 GCA_003242205.1 Chloroflexota bacterium
ACCCAAGCGACTTCACCGGTTTTCTGGGGCTCGCGCTGCTCGGTTTCGCTCAGGCGCCGCTTTTCCCGCTGCTGATGCTGGCGACTTCCGAACGTCTTGGCGCGGAACACGCCGCGAACGCCATCGGCTTTCAGGTTAGCGCCGCTGGCGCCGGTGTCGCCGTTCTGCCCGGGCTGGCCGGCACACTGGCGCGGACGTTCGGACTGGAAACGCTCGGTCTGACGTTTTTCGTGCTGTCGGTAGCGGTGTTCGCCCTGCATGAACTGATCCTGATGCAGCGTTCGCAGCGCGCGCCGCTTGTCCGCCCGTCGGGCGCGGACTGAAAGGCAGCCGGCGCGAAGTCATATGCCGACGCCCTTCACGCACCTCCGTGTCGCTTCGCGGTTACTCGCAGATGAAGCGCTGCCGCCAGACGTTCGCGCGCTGCTGAACGCCAGCCGCGGCGCGTTTTTGCTCGGCAATATCGCCGCTGACGCGCGCGTTTCTTCGGGCATCAGCCGGGAACAGACGCATTTCTATGCTTACGACCGTCCGGTGCAGGAACACCCGTGGCGGCTGATGCTGCAGCAGTACCCGGCGCTCGTCCGGACGACGCGCCCGGCGCAGCGGGCCTTTGTCGCGGGTTACGTGGCGCATCTGACGCTGGACGAAGTCTGGTCGCTGGAAATGATTCGCCCTTTCTTCGCCGAACGGGAATGGGCTTCCCGTGATCACCGGTTCCTGATGCTGAATCTGCTCCTGATCTGGATGGACAGACGCGATTACGCGCAACTGGAAGCGTGGCAACGAGAGGCCTTGCTGGCAACCACGCCCGACGGCTGGGCCCCGTTCATACCGGATGAGGAACTGGCCGCGTGGCGCGACTTCGTCGGCTGCCAGCTTCCGCCGGGCGGCGAAAGCCAGACGTTGGCGGTGATCGGCGAACGGATCGGAACCAGCCCGGATGCTCTGCGCGCGCTTCTGAACTCGGAAGAACGCATGAACGCCGATCTGTGGGCGCATGTGCCGCCGGAAGCGCTTGCGCGTGTGGAAGCCGAAATGTATGCTCTGGCGCGAACGAATATGCTCCTGTATCTCGACAACCTGAATGGCGGGACGCGTTCGTAACGCGGCTGTTCTCCAGCGCTGACGGAAAGAGCTTGCATGGCGGTTGTGATTTTTGGCGGGACTGCCGCTTACCATCTGAAGCTGTCGGATTTTGCCGAGGTGGGGGAACGCCGCAGCATCGACACGCCGTACGGTCCCTCGGCGGTCTTTGTGCGCCTGGAAGCGGAGGGGACGACGGTCTGGTTTAGCTCGCGCCACGGCGAAACCGGGTTGCAGCGTTCGGCGGCCTTTGTCAATCATCGCGCCAATATCTGGGCGGCGTGGGCCTTAAATGCAAGCGCCATCCTGTCCTGGAACGGCGTCGGCGCGATTGCGCCCGGCCTGCGCGTCGGCGACCGGGTTGTTCCCGATGACGTGCTCGATATGACGCGGTCGCGTGTTGCCAGCTTTGGGCCAGAGGCGGTGGCGACGCCGTCGGGGTATCCCTTCGATACCGTCTGGCGCGAGCGGCTGATCTCGGCATGCCAGACATTGGGACTGCCGGCGGCCACACATGGAACCTACGTTTGTACGGAAGGCCCGCGTTTGGAAACGGCGGCGGAAATCGCGCTCTTTGGCTGGGGCGGTGCGGCAGTCGTCGGCATGACCCTCGCGCCGGAAATCTGGCTGGCGGCTGAACTAGGGCTGGCCTATGCGTCCGTCTGCATCGTGACAAAAAGGGCACCGGCCACTGGG
>QGUR01000534.1 GCA_003242205.1 Chloroflexota bacterium
TTTGTTTGGGAAAGATGTCCGATACTGGGGGCGCGTTTGTTGCGGGGTTTGGGGCCGGGGGTCGTAAGAGCGTCGATTCGCGGGTGGCGGGCCGGTTCGTGGAGTGCGGGTTCGTTGAAGCTCGCATCCATCAGCACAAGCCGCACGGCGTCGAACTCCTTTCTGATGTCGATTCGACTGATGCGCTGGCTCTTCTTCGCGCCTGGCAGCAGACACCGACCCTTGATCTGGAGCCGGTGGGGTTTTCCGTTTTCCATGCGGATGGCGTCGTAGCCAGCCTGTCTTGCGTCGGTGAGCTCGAGGCCCAGTAGTCGCGCCGCCTCGAATTCAGCGACCTCGCCCGTGATGCCGAGCGGCTTGCCGGTCAGCGCGCGGTAGCGCTGCGCGAGCTCTTTGGCGTCGCGCAGAATCTGCATGATCTCGTCGTCAGAGCTCATTGTGCGAGAAGTTCCTCATGCTCATTTCTTAGCACCTCATGGCCGGAAATTGCCAGCCATTTGCGGGAAAAGCGTGCGCGCGAGACCGAGAAGAGCAGGCCCTTCCATCAACCGCGTCAGCGACGCCGCAACGATCAACGTTGGTCGCGGCGCCGGCCGCGCGGCCCCCCGCCCGACCACCGTGCGGAACACTTTCGTTCGTGTCGCTCCGAGCGCCAGACGCACGCCGATCTCGCGAGTACGCTGTGAGACCAGATACACCATGACACCGGAGAGCCCGATCACCGCTAGCGCCATCGCGACGGTCACAAACAAAGCCTTCTCGCAAGGTTGTGCGGCTTGGAAACATACCGCGGCCGGCTGCAGTCCAGAACGCGCGCTGTTCATCGAACCGTAGCCGCAGAATAGAGCCTGCCGTGGAAAGCGACGGCGTCTCTGAGCAGCGCGCACTCTGGGATCTTCTCTGAGAGGCGGAGCGCGGCCCCCATGAGTTGGCGGCCTCAAAGCAGGTCGAGAATCGAGTCGTGACGAATTTTCCCAAGGGCGGCATACTCTTCGGAAGAAGGAAAAATGTCCAAACCGTTTGAACGGGTCGCCAGCCTGCTGCTTCGATGCGGCACTGGTGAAGCGATCCTGCCGCCCACCGGGCTATACAACGAAGGCTGGCTCTTGAGTCTTGTGCTTGACTGGTTCGCGTGTCATCCCGGAGAGCGTTATTGGCGACATCGAGCGTGTCGAGCCGCGCAGCGGGCTGAAAGAGTTTTACGCCGAATGCTTGAGGTGGAACCCTCTTCGGGGGAACCTCCTGCCTGTCTAACGCCAGGATCGGCATTGGCATAGACTGTGGAGCGAGTGGCACGACTGAGAGTCGATGCCCGTTGAGCCGGTGGGCTCATATCATCGGCACTGTGTCGTCAGGATCCACCTGGCGGAACCACAAGCCCTTCAGCCCGCTTGCCTCGACTTCTTCTTTGAACTTCGGGCCACACAGAATGTCCAGCCCCGTCGGCTTGACTCGAAAGATGTCGCCGTCGTCGAGCGAGGGTATACGCGCTGGGTGAACGTGGCGGATGATATTGAAGAACCAGATCGTTCTTCCGTTGCATCGGCCCGTGAGGATCTCCGCCGCGGTACCGACGAGCGGCTTCAACACTCTGTAGCCGGCCTCGTTGGCTGCGATGAGCTTGTTCATGTCAGCGAAGTCCCCGAGCCCTAGAGGGTGGTCGTCTATGCGTTCTTGGTCGATCACGAACTCCCAGTCCGCGTTCCATCGGGACTGGAGCCTAATCCCGCGCGCCGATTGGTCGAACCAAATGCCATCGCTCATCCGCCTCCTGAACTCCT
>QGUR01000010.1 GCA_003242205.1 Chloroflexota bacterium
CCGATACACACGGCGGCTTCCGGTTCAAGTACGGTCTGACGCAGCAGGTCATCAGCGACAGCTTGCCCCGCCAGCTACGTCAAAACCTGCAAAAAGCGGCTGAAACGTTCCGCACTCCCTGAGGCTTTCAGGCTCGCAGGACAAAAAACACGCACCCGATTGTAGGTGCGTGTTGCTGTCCAAGTTATACGCCGGAGCGCGTTCCTGCCGCAGTTTACAACCAGAATGGCACATCGCCCGCTGCGTCAGACGGCAGCACACCACGTGACAAACTTGAGCGCATGTATTCGGCATGATGGATCGTGACCGGCAGCTTGGGCGTCTTCAGCGCCCCGTAATGCAGCAGGGTGAACATCATGACCGAATGCAGGGCATCCTCAATCGACAGGCCGGTTGTGCGGATATGCAGCGGCTGCGGCGTCGCGTCTTCGCCCGAAGATGACGTGATGAGGAATGCTTCTTCATGATTGAGGCGGAAAACCGTGCCGCGCGGTGGGCGGCCAATTCGCCCGGCCTCCAGCGCGTAGACTCTCGGCACACCCCGGCGCATGATCTCGACGTAGAAGAACTGCGCGCCGATGGCTTCGGCCCACGCATCGAGCACCTGACGCTCTCCGGGACCAAGCGGCCCATCGACATGAAAGACCACCCACGAGCCGGAAAAAACATCGGGCGGCAGCAGGGTTTCCAGCAGCGTCACCGGAACAACCTCGTCCTGCCGGAGCGCGTCAGTCGCGATGACATAGCGCACAAGCGCGCCATCCGCCCGGTAGACGCGGGCCACGCCGGTCATGCGTGCGCCGTCTTTTTTATGCTGTGGAATCAGATCAAGACCGACCACGTAGTCCGTATACGGCAGCGCCTCATCGAACAGGTAAGGCACGTTGCCAGCACGCGCGAAAATGCCCATCACGATGTTATTCATCGCTTCGGGTTTGTGCAGCGTTGACTCGTGAACGACGAGGCAGGCGACGCCGCGACCAACTGTCTGCGCCTTCACGAAGGTATCATAGGCGTCGTCACCGTCGTCATCTTCCTGCCCGTTGCCGACGAAAACAAGCAGCAGGTCAACCGGCTCTTTCTGCAGCGCCCGCACGGCGCTCTCAAGATTAACCTGCGAAACCACGCGAACCTTGCGCTCGCGCACGATTTCAATGTCGAAGCCAAAATCGGCGTGCACCAGCCGGCGCAGCGCTTCCAGAAAATCGTCGACCGGCTCGCTGAGCGAATTAATGACGGCGATACGCACCGGCTCCTTGGCGAAACGGTCGCGTGTCCAATAGGCCCCGTTAGTTTCGAAATCCTGCCCCAGACTTTCCACGTTGTACCTGCGAACGCGGTTGTTACCAAACACGATATCGGCGTCATGGGGCATGACATCGAACGGTTCGGGCATATTCTGCGTGCTGTAAGCATTGGCGATCAGGCCGCTGTTCTTGGCCAGATCGGCCACCGCCTTGACCATCTGGGCGCGCAGGCCGGGTTTAAGGCGCAGGGCGCGCGCAGCGTGATTGGCATCCAGACCAAAACGCTCGATATCGGCGAGACCCACCAGCACTTGAAGCGCGCTGGCAACATAGTCATATTCGTTCTGCCCCGAAGCGACTCGCAGCACCAGCTCGTCATCAGGAGCAGATTGCAGCAGCGCGCGGGTAGCCGCCTTCTGCGTCAGGCCCAGCAGACGCTCGCGGTGCTGGCTCAGCGGGCCAACGACTTTAATGATCTGGCCCTGCATCGTCGAATTCTTGTCTGTCACCAGAATGCCTATCAGGTCGGTGGGCTTTTCCAGCGATTGGGCGTAAGTTGCAACATCAACGTTGTAGATGAGATGCGAAACAACCGAAAACGAGACGGCAGGCTGGTTGTCTACCACCCAGGTTCGCACCCGGTGCTCGCGCTCGACACGGGCGTTACGCACCGAAAATGCCGTTCGCGCCAGTGCCTCTCGCATTTCGTCGTTCATGGCCGCCAGCGGGCCGCGCGCGACAAACGCGGCAATTTCCTCCGCCGCCGGTTCCCACAGATAGTCTGGTTCGACGCCTGCCAGCTTGCCAAAGACTTTGGGTTGCTGCTGCCTGAGGGCCGCAACGACCTCGGCCAGCGCTTCGGTCTCAGGCTGCGCGTCGGTTATCAGCCGGTCGCCGAACCAAACCCAGTGACCCGGAAAATACTGGCGCAAGCGGTAGGCCAGCTTGCCCCCCACGCGATGCGCCATGCTGTCCGTCACCTCAAGGCGGTAGGCATAGAGCTGCGGCAACGCGGCGACGTCAATCGGGAATACTTCGGTGAAAAGTTGTCGTTCGAGAATCACCATGAGCCCGCTTCCGACCATTTGTTCTATTCACCATTATACTAGAATAACTGTTCGAGAACGTCAAGTTAAGGGAAGAAGGTCGTTATAGAACCGTTGGCTTAAGTGAGAAAATTCCGGCAGACAAGCACTCCACCGGCTACTGCCTGCTTATGTCGTCAGGACGGCGACCGGGAAGTAGCAAAGGATGCCGGCCAGAGGAATCTGGCCGTTTGCAGCCCGCCCGATGGTCTGTCCGGTGAAAATGTCGGTCAGGGCTTTATGCTGAAGCGCTTCGGGCAACACCAGCTGTGTTTCTCCCCACACATCGCCCAGTGGCATCCGCGTTTCGCCTGCCGTAAGGCCGGCGACCAGACGCGGGGCAACGACCACGACCGCCGCGCCATCATGCTCTCTGGCAAACGCGCAAACATGGCGCGCCTTTTCGCCCGTCGCCGCCAGCGGCGTATAGCTGCCTCGCCGGAAAAGCACATCCCGGTCGCGGCGGAAACATAACACCGTCTGTGTCAGAAATAGTTTGGCGCTGCGAGGCGTTTCAAGCAGTTCGTTGAGAAAAGTGAGCTGTACTTCATCATCTGGCCGGTTCCGCACCGGCAGGCGCTCGCGCCGGGAGAACAGATCATCGTAGTCAACCGGGCGGCGGTTGTCGGGATCGACCAGACTGAAGTCGAGCGTTTCCGTACCGCGATAGGTGTCCGGCACGCCGGGCGATGTCAGCTTGAGCAGCGTCTGCGACAGGCTGTTGAGATAGCCAAAAAACGCAACACGACGCTGGAAAGACAGAAAATCCTCGATAAACGCCCGGTTGTCGACCGGGTCAAGGACGCGCAGGACAAAGTCGCGCATGGCCTGATCGTAAGCCTCGTTCGGGTTCGTCCAGCTTGTATGAACCTTGGCTTCTTTGGTCGCCTTGGCCATGTATCCGGCTATCCGCTCCTGAAAGTCTGTCCAGCCGTCCCCGCCTATCGCCACATCGTCATCCGCTGGCCATGCGCCGAGCAGCGTCTGGTAGAGCAGATACTCATCATTGGCGTCGGGCCAGTCGCCATCAGGCGCGCTCTGCCGGTGGCGCGCGTTCAACTCGCGCCAGCGCCCCAACCCGGCCTCCCATTCGTCCGGCAATTCGGAGAGGACATTCAGCCGCGCGCGTACATCCTCACTGCGTTTGGTATCGTGAGTGGAAAGCGCAATCATGGCATGCGGCCACGATTTCAGCCGCTTCTGGTTTTGCTGGTGAAATTCATCGGGCGTGACGCCAAAGACCGCCGGTGTGCCGCCGACTTCGTTGAGCGACACGAGGCGGTTGTAAGCATAAAAAGCCGTATCCTCGACGCTTTTGGCCATCACCGGCCCGGTGATCTGCTGGAAACGCATGACCAGACGCACCAGCGTGTCGCGGTCGGCTTCATCGAAGTCAAAGTAATTGCGTAGCAACAGCGTATCGCGCAGGAAGTACAAAACGGGCTGCGAGACGAGCGGATTGCGTCGCAGCGCTTCCTTTACCGCTGCTTCCACAAAGAGCTGATCGCGCCGGGAAACCGTGTCCGGGCCGGTGATGTACGTCCGGTAGATGCCCATGCAGGCCACGATTTCGCGGAGCGCGTGTCGCAGGCCATTGAGCGTGAAGTCACGCGTATGGCGATTGCGCTCTGACAGCCGCTCCAGTTGGTGTGCAATCGAGTTGATCTCGCCCGCCAGCGACTCGCGCATGATTTTCTGTTTCGAGGCGTATTCGAGGTCGTGAATATCGACCTCGACACCTGTGAAAGCGCGATAAATCCGGTCGAAGCGCCCGGCTGCCTCGGTATCCACAAACAACCCGTTGACCTGATTCATGAAGTCATAGCCCGTAGTGCCATAAACGGCCCAGTCGGGAGGCAGCGGCTCGTTCTCCGTCAGAATCTTCTCGGCCACGACGTAAAGCGGCCATTCGAAATGATCGCGCGTTTCAATCTGCTCGTTCAGCCACTCGCTGACGACCTCGCGGACTTCAGCCTGCTCTTCGGCGGTCAGGTCAGCCCCGGCACACACGGTGCGGAAAAGAAAGTTCTCCTGCAATGCCCGGAAATAACCCGGTGGATCCCACAGCCCATCGGGATGGTCGACCCGCAGCCCGGTCAGAATACCTTCGGCCAGCAGCCGCAGGATCAGATCATGAGTCGCCGCAAACGCCTCCGGCAGTTCGCTGCGAATGGCTGCCATCGTGTTGATGTCGAAAAAACGCCGGTAGTTAATCTCCTCTCCTGCCACACGCCAGAACGCCATGCGATACGACTGGCGTTCGATCAGCGCGTGCAGACGGTCAAAGCTACGGGGATCGCCCGGCAGCCCGTTCAACCGGCGCAGCGTGGCGTCGAGCGCCGCCTGCACCGCCTCACTCTTTTCGACCAGCGCGGCGAGCCGCCGTTTAATCACCGCCTGTTCGCGCAGTTTTTCCTCCACCAGCGCCGGGTCGCGGGTCGCCTGCGGCGGCAGATGGCTCACCGCGGTGAGGATGCTTTGCAGTTCGCGCACGTCCTCATTATCCGGCCCCAGCGCTTCGACCAGAACCTCCACCAGCGGTGCAAGGATATGGTCGTAGGTATTCGGCGCAACCGGCAGCTCCAGCGTTCCATAAGCGATACGGAATGTGCCGTTCGCGTAGCGCACTTCGAAGCGGCCGCTATCGAGCACCATGCCGTATTGATCTTCCAGTATGGGCAGCAGCACCTTGTCTCGCAGTTCGGGCTTGACCGGGTCCCAGTCAATATCGAAGTACGATGCATAACGCGAGGACGGGCCGTTTTCGAGGACGTCCATCCACCAGGCGTTACAATTGCCGTCGATACCCATGTGGTTTGGCACGATATCCTGAATCCACCCCATGTCATGACGCCGGAGGGTTTCCACTAGGCGCAGGAAATCCTCTTCCGTGCCGAGTTCCGGGTTGAGCTTTCCCGGATCGCAGACGTCATAACCATGGGTGCTGCCCGGCGTCGCCAGCAGAATCGGTGAAGCGTACAGATCGCTGATGCCAAGCGCGTGCAGGTAGGGCACAAGGCGCTCAGCGTCGCGAAAAGTGAAGCCGGCATTGAATTGAACGCGGTAAGTCGCGCGTGGAATCCGGCGACGGCGGCGCGCTTCTTCAAGCTGCTGGCGAATGGCGGACTTGGTCAGCGGCGACATGAGGTTTGTCCTTCTGGCAACGCGCTCATCATGTTTAGATGCATTTCTCGTAGAGCACAAACGCATACGGCGCGAGGGCCAGTTCGACCGCACCACCGGAAGTGATCGACATGTCAGGCAAGTCGACGGTTGGATCGGTCGCGTGTTCGCTCCAGCGCTCCGCCGACGAATCGAGTCGCAGTCGCCACTCACCAGCCGGCACAGGGATGGAAACACGCGCGGGCTGCCGGTTTAGATTGAACAGCGCGAATGCCTGCTGTTCACGTGCCCAGCGGCGCATGTAAAGCGCCAGTTCGCCCTGATAGCCAATGACTTCCATTGAGTCCTTATCCAGCACTCGCAGCGCCGGAATTTCCTTACGCAGGCGAAAAAGCGTGCGGTGAAATTCCAGCATGACGCGGTGTTTGCCGCGCGTTTTCAGGCTGTGGTCGAGCCGGGAATCCGCAAATGTCTGCCAATCCTGCGGCTTGGGAAAAGCGGCATCTGCCCCGGCAGCAGCGCCAAACTGCTCCATGCGGCCTTTGGTCACGGCGTCGATCAGCTTCTCATCCTGAAAGCTGGTGAAGTAGTTGAACAGCGCCGTTTCGGCGTATTCCTCGCCCATGAAAATCATCGGCACATAGGGGGACAGCGCCACCAGTCCGATCCAGAGCTTGAGCGCGTCAAACGGCAGGTAGCTGGCGGGGCGTTCGCTCGGAAGCCGGTTGCCGATCTGGTCGTGATTTTGCGTGAAGACGATGAGGCGCTCGCCGGGAATGCCGAGCGATGAGGTTCCATGACGGCGTTTACGAAAGGGAGAATACTGCCCCGTGAGGCCAAAGCCCTCGCGAAAGCACCGCACCAGCATCGCCATGGAGTCGTAGCCTTCATAATAATGGTGCGTTTCGCCGGTCAGGAGCGAATGCACGGTATGGTGAAAATCGTCATTCCACTGCGCGTCCATGCCATCGCCACCAACTGACTGCGGTGAGACATGCAATACGTCGTTCTTGTCGCTTTCCGACAGCAGATAGATACGGCGGTTGAGGTAGTCGCGGTGCTGGTGAACAGTCGCCGTAAGCTCCTTGATGAAAGGACGCGCGGTGAAGTCGAACAGGTAGTGAGTCGCGTCCAGGCGCAGGCCGTCGATGTGATATTCGTAGAGCCAGTAGAGCGCGTTTTCGATGAAGAAGAAGCGCACCTCGTCGCTGTGATGCGCGTCGAAATTGATTGCCTCGCCCCATGGCGTCCGGTAGTGATCCGTCGTGTAGGGGCCGAAGCACGCGGTGCAGTTGCCCTCTGGCCCGAAGTGGTTATAGACCACATCGAGAATGACGGCGAGACCGCGCTGGTGGCAGGCATCGACCAGCCGTTTCAGGCCATCGGGGCCGCCATAGGTATTTTGCGGCGCGTATAGAAAGACGCCGTCATAGCCCCAGTTGCGATCGCCGGAAAACTGAGCCACCGGCATCAGTTCAAGCGCCGTTATGCCGATTTCCGCCAGCTCGTCAAGATAGGGAATCATGCCCTCGAACGTGCCTTCAGGCGAAAACGTGCCAACATGCGCCTCGTAAATGACGTAATCTGAAAGGGCAACGCCCTGCCAGCCGTCATCGGTCCACGCAAATTCGCGGTCGACAACCGCCGACGGCCCATAAACGCCGTCGGGCTGAAAGCGCGACGCCGGATCAGGGTAATCCTGCCCGTTGAGGCGATAGTAGTAACGCTGCCCGGGCCGGATTCCATTCAGCGCCAACTCGTAGTAACCGGCCTCCTTCGGCGTCATGGGCAGCACGTCATGCACATCGCCACTGAGAACCAGCTCCAGCGTTTGCGCCAGCGGAGCCCACACACGAAACACGCACGTGCCGTTCGGCTGAAGCACAGCGCCCAGCGCCGGTTGCCAGTGAGGTCCCTGTTCGTTCATCCATGTCCCCGACGTCTGATCGGAATGTGAGGGCATATTTACCGCATAAATCCGCCTCACATTTATTACGCACGACATTATAACACGACTGAGACGCTCGCGCCGAAAGGGAATGCGCGACCGGGGCGTTTTGACGCCCCTCAAGCGCGACAGTATACTTGGCATCAATATTCCGTTGCGCCGCCACGTTGTTAAGCCTCATGCGTCGTCTGATTCTTGTCTTGAACTTAGGGAGCAAAAGATGGCACGACCTGTAACCCTGTTTACCGGCCAGTGGGCCGACCTGCCTCTGGAACGGCTTGCCGAGATGGCCGCCGGCTGGGGCTATGATGGGCTGGAACTCGCCTGCTGGGGGGATCATTTCGAAGTAGACAAGGCGCTCAGCGACGATGGCTATCTCCAGTCACGCCGCGACATTCTGGAAAAGCACGGGCTGGAATGCCGGGCGATCAGCAATCATCTGGTCGGCCAGTGCGTGAGCGATGCGCTGATCGACGAGCGGCACAAGGCCATTCTGCCAGCGCGGCTATGGGGCGATGGCGATCCGGATGGCGTGCGCGAGCGTTGCGCCGAGGAGATGAAGAACACGGCCCGCGCGGCGCAGCAGTTCGGCGTCAAGGTCGTCAACGGCTTTACGGGCAGTCCGGTCTGGCACATGCTGTACTTCTTCCCACCCACGTCCGACGAAATGATCGACCGTGGCTACCGCGAGTTCGCCGACCAGTGGAACCCGATTCTGGATGTCTTTGATGAGGTCGGCGTTCGTTTCGCGCTTGAAGCGCACCCAACCGAAATTGCCTACGACATTTTCACCGCTGAACGCACGCTCGAAGCGCTGAATCATCGCCCGGCCTTTGGCTTCAATTTCGACCCGAGTCATTTCGTGCACCAGCAGTTCGACCCGGTGTTCTTCATCCAGCGGTTTGCCGACCGCATTTACCACGTCCACGTCAAAGATGTGAAGCTCTACCTGAACGGGCAAAACAGCATCCTCGGCTCGCATCTGGCGTTTGGCGATTATCGCCGCGGCTGGAATTTCGTCTCGCCGGGGCGCGGCGATGTCGACTTCGAAAGCATCATCCGCGCTCTGAACCGCATCGGCTACAACGGCCCGCTTTCGGTTGAATGGGAAGATGCGGGCATGGCGCGGGAACACGGCGCGGCGGAAGCGGTCGACTACATCCGCAGTGTTGACTTTGAACCCTCAGACGTTGCCTTCGACGCGGCGTTCGCGTCGTCCAATTAGAGGAGTCCCTCATGTCTGATCAGGTCGGTTTCACCACGATGGCCGGAGCGCGCGCTACCGGCGAAGCGCCTCCCCTCGGCATTGTCTTGCTCGGCTACGCATTCATGGGCAAGGCCCACACCAACGCCCTGAAAAAGCTACCCTACATGATGTACCCGCCGGTTGCCATCCCCCGGCTGGTGGCCATCGCCGGGCGTAACGAAGAAGGCACGCGCGAAGCTGCGCGCCGCTATGGCTATGAAAAATTCACCACGGACTGGCGCGACCTC
The DNA here is from genome assembly GCA_003242205.1 of Chloroflexota bacterium. GTDB lineage: Bacteria > Chloroflexota > Anaerolineae > Aggregatilineales > Phototrophicaceae > ZC4RG36. Next base: position 8,898 of record QGUR01000010.1, read on the forward strand.
ATCAACGATCCGGACGTGCAGGTTTTCGATAACGGCGGGCCGAACAACGCGCATCTGGAACCCTGCGTCGCCGCCGCCGAGGCCGGCAAGCACGTATTCTGTGAAAAACCGCTGGCCCGCACCGCCGAAGAAGCCAAGACGATGCTCGACGCCGTGCAGAAAGCGGGCGTCAAGCATATGGTCGCCCACAACTATCGCTTTGTCCCGGCTATCGTTCAGGCGCGCCGGCTGATCGAAAGCGGCAAGCTGGGGCGCATCTATCACTTCCGCGCGGTCTACCTGCAAGAATGGATCATGGACCCGAACTTCCCCATGGTCTGGCGGTTACGGAAAGATGTCGCCGGTAGCGGCGTGCTGGGCGACCTCGGCTCGCACATCATCGATCTGGCGCGCTTCCTTGTTGGCGAACCGAAGCGACTGACGGCCATGACCAAAACCTTCATCACCGAACGCCCGTCCGAAGATGGAACGTCGCGCGTCCCGGTCGATGTTGACGATGCATTCACTGCACTGATCGAGTTTGAAAATGGCGCGCTTGGCACGCTGGAAGCATCGCGATTTGCCGCCGGACGCAAGAACCATCAGGTGCTTGAAATCAACGGAGAAAAAGGTTCCATCAGTTTCAGTCTGGAACGCCTGAATGAACTGGACGTATACTGGGTGGACGAGGAGCCGAAGGAAACGCGCGGCTTCCACAACGTACTCGTAACCGAGTCCTATCATCCATACTGGGAGAACTGGTGGCCTCACGGTCACATCATTGGCTGGGAACACACCTTCGTCCACGAATTCCATCATTTCTTCGATGCGATCGTGAATAACAAGGACGTCGCGCCCTATGGCGCAACCTTTGAGGACGGTTATCGTAACGCCGTCATCGCGGATGCCATCGAGCAGTCGGCGCAAAGCGGACGCGTAGTCGACATTCGCTACTAGGCATCCGTAAGACAGGAGAGAAGCCGTTGTACCGTCATGAAGATGTCATCTATACCGTTCGGGGCGGCCGGCGACTGGAAGGCGCGGCCATCATTCAGGGCGCGAAGAACGCCGCCCTGCCGATGATTGCTGCGTCGCTGCTGGTCGAACGCGGGCAGACGGTGCTGCGTAACGTGCCGTTCATTCGCGACGTTTATATCGCGATTGAGATTGCTCGTTCGGTTGGCGCAAAGGTCGAAACCTATGAAGACGACCGCGTGCTGACCATCGACGCAAGCAACATCACCAGCAGCGTACTGCCTTCAGAGTTGACCGAGAAGATTCGCGGTTCGGTGCTGTTCCTTCCGGCGATCTATCTGCGAACGGGTGAAGTCATCATCGAGGGCGTCGGCGGATGCAATCTGGGCGCGCGCAACCTCGACTTCCACTATCGTGGCTTCGCCCGCCTCGGCGCGACGGTCAACGACTCTCCATCCCGAATTCATATCACCGGCGGCCGTTATACCGGCGCGCACCTCTATCTGGACATTCCAAGCCACACCGGCACGGAAAATCTGCTCACGGCAGCCTGTTTCGCCAGCGGCACCAGCCTGATTGAAAACGCGGCCATGGAGCCGGAGGTCGTTGACTACGCGAACTTCCTCAACCTCATGGGCGCGAAGATTCAGGGCGCCGGCACGGGGCACATCGTCGTCGAAGGCATCCAGAAGCTGCACGCTGTCGAATACACGATCATGCCCGACCGGCTGGACGCAGGCGCGGTCGCCATGGCGGTCGCCGCAACCGGCGGCAGCGCCACGCTGGTCGGCGCGAATGTGAACCACTTCGGCGTCGTGCGCCACAAGCTGGAACAAATGGGCGTCGAACTGCGAACCGACGGCGCGGTGCTGCATGTTCGCCGCCTACACTCGCTGCGCCCGATCAATGTCATCACGTGGCCCTATCCCGGCTTCGCCACCGACCTCCAGCCGCCGATCATGGCGCTGGCGGCGATGGCGGATGGCGTCAGTTATCTGCGCGAGAACGTCTTTGAGGCCCGGTTTGCCGCCGCCGGCGAACTCAATAAGATGGGAGCCGACATCCGTATTCAGGACAACGTGGCGGTCGTACACGGCCTCCCCCAACTGACGGGGGCGGACGTGTTCGCGCACGACATTCGCGCCGGCATCTCGCTGGTCATTGCCGGCCTCGCCGCACAGGGCGAAACGCGGATCAGCAACGGTCATATGATCGAACGCGGCTACAGCAATCTGGCCCGGCGGCTGGCCAGTCTCGGCGCGGATATCGAACGTACGGTAGTGGAAGCAACGCCGGCGACTGAAGCGTCCTAGTGGGCCGGAGCAGCCGTTGAAGAAAATCTCGCACCCAGCAGATGCCCGGAGGCGCTACACCTCCGGGCATTTTCATATCCCGCCGCGAACTGACGGCGTTCGCTAATCTGCGTGCTGCCGGCCGATGACGATGACGGTGTTACCCAGTTCGCCAATCGGGCTGGCAGCGATCACCACTTCATCGCCAGCCTGCAGGGTAAAGCTGTCGGGCGGCACGATGCCGGTTCCGCTCAACAGGACGGCCCCGCGCCGGAAGCGCTTGCACCGCCCCAGATAGGCAACGAGATCGGGCAGCGTGCGGTGCAGGCGTTCGGTCGACGTTTCGTCGAAAAATACGCGCTTTCCGTCGCGTTTGATTTCCATGCTGATCGTGACGTCGGGCCACTGAGCGATACTCGGCTGCAGCCAGATACGCGGGCCGAGCGCGCAGGCGTTCTGATATATCTTGGCCTGCGGTAGGTAAAGCGGGTTCTCGCCTTCGATATCGCGCGAGCTCATGTCGTTCCCAATGGTGAAGCCGATCACTTCAAGCCGCGCGTTAAGCACGATGGCCAGTTCCGGCTCCGGCACGGACCAGGTCGCGTCATAGCGTATTCCAACTGGGTCGCCCGTGCTGACCGCGTCATAGCCCATCGCTTTCATAAAGAGTTCGGGGCGCGGTGCGTCGTAGACCCGCGTGTAAATGTTGCTGTTGCCGGATTCGCGCTCGCGCGCTTCTTCGCTGCGTTTGTAGGTAACGCCTGCCGCCCACACTTCCTGCTCGTTCAGCCGCAAACGCAGCGACTTCTGGCCCGAAACCGGATCGCCTTTGGCGCTCGTCAGCACACTCACAAGCTGCGAGGCCGGCACTTCGGTTAGCAGATAATCGAGCGAAGACGCGGGTTCGTTCAGGGCAAACAGCGTATCGTCGATCTGAAGGCCGAGCCGTTCAGCGCCATCAGCATCATAGTGGGCCAGAAAGAGATGTTCAGACACGGCAATGCTCCTGTTCAGGCAAGATTTGGCTGCCGCGTTTTATAACACGCAGCCATCGCGGATCAATAGCGGTCAGGATTTCAAATGCCAGGGCAGCCCGGCGACCATCAGCACGACTTCGTCCGCGACCGACGCGACGCGTTGATTGGCGCGGCCCAGCGCATCGCGGAAATAACGCCCGTGTCGCGTCGGCGGCACGACACCCATGCCAACTTCGTTGGAGACGATCAGCCAAGTTGCCGCCGAGGTGCTTGCAACTTCCAGCAGGCGCTCGACTTCGACGAGCACGGCATCGTAAACCGCCTGTTCGGGCGCGCTGTCTGGCAGCGCCAGCATAACATTTGACGCCAGTAGCGTCAGGCAATCGAGCACGACCGTGTCATGGCGACCTGCAGCCAGCGCGCGGGACACTTCCCCGGCAACCCGAAGCGGCGTTTCCAGCGTCGTCCAGTCCGGCGGGCGTTCGGCCCGGTGGCGCTCAATGCGCCGCCGCATTTCCTCATCAAAGGGCTGCGCGGTGGCGACGAATAGCACACTCTGCCCGCTGGCGCGCGCCCGGTCTTCGACATAGGCGCTTTTGCCGCTGCGCGCCCCGCCCAGCACCAGTACCAATCTACGCGCCACCGGCTACACCGTCAGGCACAACAGGCACATGATCTCGGTTAGCTCGCACATCGCGCCGTAAACGTCCCCCGTAAGCCCGCCGCCCAGCCGGGACGCCGTCCAATTGCCGAGCACCAGCACCAGAACCGGCGTCAGCACCAGCGCCAGCAGTGGCCGGCTGCCAAACAACAGGATAGCCGGCAAAATGAACAATACGCTCTGGCCGATGGCAACCAGCACCTCGCGCCGCCCAAGCCCTTCACGGAACAGACTCCCCATGCCTTCACTACGAGCGTAGGGAAATGAGTAGGCGGCAAAGACCATCGCCAGCCGCCCCAGAACGGGGGGCACAATCAGCAGAAACGGTGTGATGTCCTGAAGCAGTGCCCATTTCGCCAGCAGCACCACCACCAGCCCGACCACCGCCCACGTACCGGACTGCGGATCGCGCATGATTTCGAGCCGCCGCTGTGGGGGAGCCGTGGACAGCACGCCATCACAGAAATCGCCAACACCGTCCAGATGCAGGCCGCCGGTGATGACGATCCAGGCCACCAGCACAGTCAATATGCGGACGGGCGGCGCAAGAGCTTCGTTAGCGGCGAGCATCGCCAGAATGACGCCGATCACCAGACCGACGAAGGGGAAATGAGCGAATATTCGCCCCCGCTCTCGCTCCAGAGGTTTGAACGGGAGAATGGTCAGCAAGGAAAATGCGCCCGCGACGGCATCCCAGTTCATGATAACCCATGCGCTCCTCAACAGTTCCACAAGGACTGTACCACAGAGCCGCCACGCCTGAAAGTCGTGCGCCGGTGTGGTTCTGGCCCTATTGGTTTCCCCAGCCCATCCTGTACAATGCCCGGTGATCTCCGGGAGGAACAACGGTGCACGCCGGTATCCAACAGCATCTTCGACATAATTTCGTCGTCAACGTTCTTGATGGCGCTTTTTTTGGCGCGGCGTTCGGCTTTGCATCGAAAGTCGCCGTGATCCCGCTCTTTATCGCCACGCTCACCGACTCGACGACGATCATCGGCTTGATCGCATCGTTGCAGATGATCGGCTGGCAGTTGCCGCAATTGCTCACGGCCAATTACGTGGCCGGGCTACACCGTTACAAGCGAGCGGTGCTGATTATGAGCATCCACGAACGAGCGCCGTTCCTGGGGCTGGCGCTGGTCGCTGCTGCCTACCCGGTGCTTGGGCCATCGGTCACGTTGGCGCTGGCATTTTTGCTCCTGGTATGGCAGGCATTGGGCGGCGGGCTAACGGCAACAGCGTGGCAGGCCATGATCTGCAAGATCATGCCGCCGGGACGCCGGGGGACATTCTATGGCACGCAGTCTGCCGCCTCAGGGCTGGGAGAAAGTCTGTGTGTCGTCATTGCGGGGATACTGCTCGGCGCAGAGCCACAGGCGACCGATTTCGCCATCTGTTTTCTGCTGGCCAGCATCGCCATGGTGCTATCGTTTATCTTTCTGGCGAAAACCCGCGAGCCGGCCATCGCGCCCACACAACATGCCGACCGCGACTGGCGGCGTTTTATGGCCCGCCTGCGCGCCATCCTCGCCCGCGACACTAACGTGCGCTGGTTCCTGGTCGCCCGCGTGCTGGCCCAGTTCGCCGGAATGTCCGTCGCCTTTTACGCCATCTATGCCGTTCGCGCCTTCGACATCACGGCGGAGACGGCCGGATTGCTGGCCGGCGTGCTGACCACGGCACAGATGCTCGCCAGCCCATTGCTGGGCGTGTTTGGCGACCACTGGGGACACCGCCGCGCCATGGGCATCGGCATCCTGCTCGCGTCATGCAGCGCGTTGCTGGTGATGACCGCGACCGGCCTCGGCGCGTTTTATATCGCCTTTGCGCTGGCGGGCGTCGGCAACGCCGCCCTTTGGACGACTGTCATGACCATTACCGCCGACTTTGGCACGCTGGAAGAACGCCCCTACTACATCGGCCTGACCAATACGCTGGTCGCCCCGGCCACGCTGATCGCCCCGCTGCTCGGCGGCTGGCTAGCCGATACGATCAGTTTTCAGGCCACGTTCCTCGTCTCAGGGATCAGTGGCGTGCTGGCGACGTTCGTGCTGATGGCAATCATGCACGACCCGCGGCAGACACATCACACCAACCTTGCCGCCCCGGAACCCGTGGGGCTGGATTAGACTCCGCGCCACCCCTCTCCAGCATCCCGGCTTTGGGATTTGCTCACCTGTTTGCAAAAGTAAGGGCACGGCAGGCCTGCCGTGCCCTTACTCACATATCACAGGATTGTGCGCGGTTCGGGAAGTATCGTAGAGCACCCCAAAACCGCTGATTTCTGAGCGAGATGAAGTTTGCTAGCTGCTGGTCGGCTCGACGGCTTTCGAACGCGCGCCGTTCGCGTCAGCCGGTTCTTCCTCACGCCGGAACTGGCTCATATACAGGTCGTAGTACGCGCCACGCCGTGCGAGCAGCTCATCGTGCGTGCCGCGCTCGATAATCTGCCCATCCCTGAGCATCAGCACCTGATCGGCGTTGCGAATGGTGCTCAGGCGGTGCGCGATGACAAAGCTGGTTCGCCCTTCAAGCAGCTTCTCAAACGCCCTCTGAATCAGCCGCTCGGTGCGCGTGTCGACGCTCGACGTGGCTTCGTCCAGTATCAGGATGCGCGGGTTGCTCAGCGCAGCGCGGGCGATACTAATCAACTGGCGCTGCCCCTGGCTCAGGCCGCTACCCCGCTCGCCAAGCACCGTCTGATAGCCATCCGGCAGGCGCTCGATAAACGTATCCGCCGAGACAAGCCGGGCCGCCGCGATGACTTCTTCATCGGTCGCGTCCAGCCGCCCGTAACGGATGTTGTTCATCACCGTGTCTGAAAACAGGAACGTATCCTGCAGCACGATACCGATCTGGCGGCGCAGGCTGGCCTGCGTCACGTCGCGCACGTCAATACCGTCGATCTTCACCGAGCCGCCCGTCACATCGTAGAAGCGCGGGATCAGGTTGATGATCGTCGTCTTACCCGCCCCGGTCGGGCCGACGATCGCCACCATCTGGCCGGGTTCGACATGGAAACTGACATCGCGCAACACCGGCTCGCCATGTTTGTACTCGGCGTAAACGCCCTCAAAATCCACTCGCCCCTGAATCTGTGGCATTTCGATAGCGCCCGGCTTATCGGCAATTCGCAGATCTTCATCCAGCAGGCTGAAGATGCGCTCACCACCGGCAATCGCGTTCTGAACGTTGGTCCACAACATCGCGATCTGCTGGATCGGCTGGTTGAACCGCTGCACGTACTGGATGAACGCGAATACAGTTCCGAGCGAGATGACCACCGTGCCGAACAGCGGTTCGGAGCGCAGTACCGACAATCCGCCGACGACCACCACAATGCCGACGCCGACATAGCCAAGCGCCTCCAGCATCGGCGTCAGCGCCGCGGTATACGAAGCGGCGCGGATATTGGCATCACGGTTGGCCGCGTTGGTGCGCCGGAAGTTCTCGATGCTTTCGTCCTCGCGGTTAAACGCCTGCACCTCGCGCACGCCCGCGATACTTTCCTGCAGGTCCGCGTTCACGCTGCCCATCTCGCGGCGGCTTCGGCGGTAGGCCCGCCGTGCCTGACCGGAGAAATAGAACGTGGCGACGATCATGAACGGGATCACGCTCATGCTGATCAGCGCGTACGGCACGTTGGTCTGCAGCATCTTGACCAGAATCCAGACCATCAGCAGCGCGCCGCTGAGGACGTTCATGAGCGCGAAGCCAAAGGCCTGCTGAATGGCGTCCGTGTCGCTGGTGACGCGACTCATCAGGTCGCCAGCCTCGTTTTCGGCGTAGAAGCCGATCGGCAGATCGGTCATTTTGCGGAACAGATCCTGCCGCAAGCGGCGCAGGACATTCTCACCGCTCCAGCGCATGGCAAAGAAAGCCAGACCGCTGGTGATCGCGCCGAGGATAAACAACCCGACCAGAACGAGCACAATGGTCCCGATACCGGCAAGCTTGTCGGCTGCAGTTGCCGCGGGATTGACCTCCGCAAACCAGCAGACCGAGGCCGGCTGTGGGAAGAGGTAACAATCGACTGCCTGGCCGATCAGTTCGGGGGTGACCACCTGCGTCCAGGTGGCAACCAGGATGAAGACCAGCGCGATGACTAGCCCGTACCAGTAGCGCGCGAAGTACTGGGCGAACCGCGCAATGGTCGAGCCGAGATTGGTTGGCTTGATTGAGCCCTGTTCAAGCAGACGGCGACCGCCGTCAAGTCCCATCATGGCCGTTTACTTTGCCTCCCCGGTCGCTTGCGTGTCCGCCTCAACTCTGACTTCCGCGTCGCCCACGAGCTGCGAGTAGTAGATTTCAGCATAGATCGGACTGGTTTCCATCAATTCCTCATGTCGCCCACGCGCGACAATCTGCCCCTTGTCCAGCACCAGAATCTGATCGGCGTTGACAACCGTCGAAATGCGCTGGGCGATGACGAAGCTCGTTCGCCCTTCCATCAGGTGGTCGAGCGCTTTCTGGATTTGATACTCGGTTTGCAGGTCAACCGCGCTGGTCGAGTCGTCCAAAATCAACAGGCGCGGGTTGAGCAGCAACGCACGCGCAATCGCCACGCGCTGCTTCTGGCCACCCGAAAGCGTCGAACCGCGCTCGCCCACCGGTGTGTCGTAGCCCTGCGGGAACGACATGATGAAGTCATGCGCCGCTGCCGCTTTCGCCGCCGCGATGACCTCTTCCATGGAGGCATCGGGCCGGCCAAAAGCGATATTCTCACGGATCGTGCCGGTGAACAGGTTCGTCTCCTGCAGCACGATACCGATCTGTGCGCGCAGGCTGTCCAGCGTCACATCGCGCACGTCATACCCGTCGATGAGCACCGCGCCATCGCTGACGTCGTAGAAACGCGGGATCAGGTTGATGATGGTCGTCTTGCCACTGCCGGTCGCGCCAAGAAGCGCGATGGTCTGGCCGGGCTCGGCGACAAAGCTCACGTTGTTGAGAACCGGCTCGCCCGAACCGAAATACCGGAACGTGACATTCCTGAACTCCACGCGCCCCTTTACCGGCGGCAGGGCAATTGCGCCGGGCTTGTCCTTTACGTCGCTTTCAGCGTCCAGAATTTCAAAGATACGCCCTGCCGAAGCCGACGCCTGCGACATCAGCGAAATTATGAACCCCAACTGCCCCATCGGAAAGAAGACGAAAACGACATACATGCTGAACTTCTGGTAGCTGCCGAGGTCGAGGCCGTCAAACAGAATCTGCTGGCTGGCAAAATAGAGCAGCACGGCCTGCCCAAGCTGCATGACCAGAAAGATCGCCGGAAACAGGAACGAGAACGTCCGCCCGATCTTGAGGCTCTGGGCATATAGGTCGTCGGTCGCCACGCCGAAGCGGTTGCGTTCGTAGTCCTCGCGCGTGAAGGCCTTCACCACCTTGATGCCGGCCAGCCCTTCCTGCAGGATCGTGTTCAGGCGTGAAAGCCGTAGCTGGAACTGCATGAATAACGGCTGGCTGACCTTGCCGAAATACATGAACAGCACAAGCGCGACCGGCAGTATAGGCAGCACCACCAGCGTCAGCCGCCAGTTACTGAGAAACAGAATGATGAGCGTAACGACCAGTAGAATGGTCGCTTGCGCCATCATCACCAGCCCTTGTGCCAAAAAGAGGCGCAGCTTTTCGACGTCGTCGGTCGCCCGGATCATGAGCTGCCCTGTCTGGTTCCGGTCGTGATAGCTGAACGACAGGCGCTGGATCTTGGCAAACAGTTCGTTGCGGATGTCGAAAGCGATTCCCTGCGACACCGTTTCGGCCATGAATGTCTGCACAAAGGCAAACACCGCGCGCACGACGGCGACCAGCACCACAAAGACAACGACGTTGATCAGCAGCGACTCCGCCGCCTGACTGATCCTCCTCAGTTCTTCGACCGTCGTTCCCTGAAGCGCGGCAGCAGGCCCCTGCACGAGTTCTGGCAGCGATAGCACGGCGTTGGCACGAACGCCGTCGGTAATCGCAGAGATCATGTTCTGAACAAGCTGGGGAACTGCGAGCTGCGCCAGCGTTGCGATCACCAGCGAACCGTACGCGAAGAACGCGGCCCGGCGCTGCTGGCCCAAATAACGAATCGCGCGTATCAACCCACCATTCCCGGAAACCCCGGGTTGCTGGCGGCCCATGGGGCGACTTGCCTGTGCTTGCACTCTAGTCACCTATCCTTACTAGGGCTGTCGTCGCGGAGTGCGACATTTATGCATGCTCTTTACGGAACAATCCGTGAAAAGTTGCACATTGCCAGCCTGCATGGCCGGCACGATGCCTGGTGCAACCCGCAATAGCCCGCCATAAACCCTACAAGCGCCGTTACACCGGCTTACGAAGGTCAAACTCTAGTCCTATTGTCTGATGGCGTCAAGAGCGGTGTTTTCCCTGTTTGTCCCGAATAAGTGGTTCCTCGTTATAATGTTCGTTTATCATTCCACTTCCCGTTTCAGATCTGCTTGTGAAGGATTTGGCATGCCAGATAATCGCCTTCAGGAACTGCGCGCACAGGTTGATGAAATCAACCTCCAACTCCTTGAACTTTTGAACCGGCGTGGCCGCGTGGTATCGGAAATCGGCAAAGTGACTCAGGAGATGGGCCGCTCGTTTTACGATCCCCAGCGCGAGGCACAAATGCTGCAAATGCTGGAAGCAGCCAACAACGGTCCATTCAGCAATGAGACAATCAAGGCGCTGTTCCGCGAGATTTTCCGGGCGTCGATGGCGCTTGAGGAAAGCCAGGCGCGGGCCAAAATGCTGGTGCAGCGCAAGACCGACGATGACCGAACCGTCATCACCCTGCCCGATGGCACGGAAATCGGCAACGGTGTCTTCACCGTCATCTCGGGGCCATGCGCCGTCGAAAGCTACGAGCAGCTTGACGAAGTTGCGGCGGCACTGGCAGAACGCGGGGTGAAGGTGCTGCGCGGCATGGCGTACAAACCGCGCACGTCTCCATATGAATTTCAAGGACTGGGCGAGCCGGGCCTCAAGATCGCCCGGCAGGTGGCGAACAAGTACGGCATGTTCATCACCAGCGAAATCATGGACAAGAGCGATATTCCGATGTTCATGGACTATGTCGACATCTTCTGGGTCGGCGCGCGCAACATGCAGAACGGGGCGCTGCTCAAATCGCTCGGCCAGCTTAACCGCCCGGTCATCCTCAAGCGCGGTCTGGCGGCGACGCTCGAAGAGTTTCTTTACGCCGCCGAATATATCGTCAGCAGCGGCAACCCGAACGTCATGCTGATCGAGCGTGGCATCCGCACGTTTGAAAAGTGGACGCGGAACACGCTCGACATCGGCGGAGTGGCCGTCCTCAAACTGGAAACGCACCTGCCCGTGATCGTCGACATCTCGCATTCGGCGGGCCGGCGCGATATCGCTCTGCCGCTGGCGCGCGTCGCCAAGGCAAGCGGCGCTGACGGCCTGATGGTTGAAGTCCATCCGAACCCGCCGGTAGCGATGAGTGACGCCAAGCAACAACTCACCATCCCTGAATTCCACGCGCTGATGGACGAAATCGAGAGAGTCGAAATCCGCGTTTAGGAAAGGCAACTGCGCGTTTCAGCGCCAAACGCAACGGCCGCGCCATCGAGCGGTCTGAAGCGCCATGCATATCTCGGCACGAGGAGACGTATGCCTTACCAACCGATCGAGAACTATGGCATTGTCGGCAACATGCGTACCGTCGCGCTGGTTGGCGTCAACGGTTCGATCGATTGGTTTTGCTTTCCCGCATTCGATTCTCCAAGCGTATTCGCAGCGCTGCTGGATCACGAAAAAGGCGGTCGTTTCTTCATCGAGCCGCTGGTTGACGGCGTGACCTTCAAGCAGGTGTACTGGCCCGATACCAACGTGCTGGTCACCCGCTTTCTGAGTGAAACGGCAGTGGGCGAGATCATCGACTTCATGCCAATCGGTGAAGCCATCGCCGAAGACCACCATCACCAGTTGGTGCGGCGATTGCGGGTTGTGCGCGGCCATATGAGCTTTCGTCTGGTATGCCAGCCCGCCTTCAACTACGCGCGCGACCCACATGAAGTCACGGTGGATGCCGACGGCGCAGTCTTTACATCGAATAGCCTGTCGCTCCGGCTGGCAACTAACATCCCTCTCACTGCCGAAGGCCCGGCGGCCACCGCACAAATTTCGCTCGGCGAAGGCGAGGAAGTGACGTTTTCGCTGCGCCATGCCGCCCTGGATGCGGGCAATTCGCCCTGGCTCGACGCCGGTGAAGCCGAGCATCTTTTTGAAGAAACCGTTCGCTACTGGCGCAACTGGCTCTCGCAAACGACCTATCACGGGCGCTGGCGCGAGATTGTGCATCGCTCGGCGCTGGTGCTGAAGCTGCTGACCTATGCGCCAACCGGCGCAATCGTCGCCGCGCCGACCACCAGCCTGCCGGAGACGATTGGCGGCACGCGAAACTGGGACTATCGCTACACATGGCTGCGCGACGCTGCATTCACGCTTTACGGCCTGATGCGAATTGGGTTTACGCAGGAAGCCGCCGACTTCATGCGCTGGATCGAGCAGCGCTGTCACGAGCGCGAGGCGGACGGTTCCCTGCACATCATGTACGGCATCCACGGGGAGCATGAACTCACCGAGATTGAATTGCCACATCTCGACGGCTATAAAGGCTCGAAGCCGGTGCGAATCGGCAACGGCGCGCACGACCAGCTTCAACTCGACATCTACGGCGAATTGATGGACTCGGTGTACCTGTATAACAAGTACGGCGCGCCGATTTCGTATGACCTGTGGGTCGAACTGAGTGAGTTGCTGGAGTACGTCTGCGACAACTGGAAGACCAGAGATTACGGCGTCTGGGAAGTGCGTGGCGAACCGCAGCATTTCGTCTATTCCAAAGTGATGTGTTGGGTCGCGCTTGACCGGGGGCTACGGCTTGCCGATAAGCGGTCATTTCCGGCGAACCGCGAACGCTGGCTGAAATGCCGCGATGAGATTTACCGGGACATCATGCAGCACGGCTGGAACGACGAGATCCAGGCGTTTGTACAGTATTACGGCAGCGACTCGCTGGACGCCTCTCTACTCATCATGCCGCTCGTATTCTTCATGTCGCCGACCGATCCGCGCATGCTTAAAACACTTGAGGCGATCATGCGCCCCAAAAAAGACGGCGGCCTGCTGTCGGATAGTCTGGTCTACCGTTACGATTACGAAGCCGACGTCGATGGCATCGCCGAAGCCGAAGGCACATTCAATATGTGTACTTTCTGGCTGGTAGAAGCGCTGACACGCGCCGGGCGAATTGAGGAAGCGCGTTTGCTGTTCGAGCGCATGTTAAGCTATGCCAACCATCTTGGCCTGTACGCCGAGGAAACCGGGCCGGCAGGCGAAGCGCTGGGAAATTTCCCACAGGCGTTCACGCATCTGGCGCTCATTAGCGCGGCGTTCAATCTGGATCGCGCGCTCGGCACTGGCACGTAAAGCCTCACCCCTTTCCCAAACGCGCAAAGCCTTTGCTGGAAAAGGGGAAACCAGTCAATACTGGCAGGCGTTTGGAGAAAAAGCCGGAGATGAGGTTTGGTCAGTGTTACAATAAAGGGGTATTGCAACCAGAGTTTCAACTGCCATGCCATTCAGCCTGCCCAGTACGTCCGATACGGAAAAGCTTCAGCGGCGCAACCGCGAACTGTCGATACTGAATACCATCGCCGAAGCGCTGAATCGCGAGGTCGACGTCGTTCGGGCGCTTCACACCGCGCTCGCGAGTGTGACCGAACTGTTCGAACTGCAGACGGGCTGGGTGTGGCTGCTCAACGAGGAAACCGGCTCCCCCTATCTGGCGGCAGCGCAAAACCTGCCGCCCGGTCTGGCCAACGATCCGTCGCGCTTTGAAGGCTCGTGCTACTGTCTGGACACCTACCAGCTTGGCAATCTGGAGGGCGCGACCAACATCAGCTTCATCACCTGCACGCGGCTTAAGAACCTGCAGACCGGCACCGAAGGACTGCGCTATCACGCCAGCATCCCGCTCTACCATCACGACAAGCGCGTGGGCGTGCTCAACGTCGCACGCACGGACTGGCAGGAACTTTCGGATGACGACCTGCGGCTGCTGTCCACTATCGGCGACATGTTGAGCATCGCGCTGGAACGAGCGCAGTTATTCGACAAAAGCGTGCATCTGGGCGCGGTAGAAGAACGCAACCGGATAGCCCGCGAAATTCACGACACGCTGGCGCAAGGGCTGGCGGCCATCGCCCTGCATCTGGAAACAGCGGACGCCCTGTTCGATGTCGACCCAAACCGCGCGCGGCAGGCCGTGCAACGGGCGCTGGCGCTAACGCGAAGCAATCTGGACGAAGCGCGCCGTTCCGTGATGGATCTGCGCGCCGCCCCACTGGAAGGGCGCACGCTTGCCGAAGCCCTCGAAAGCCTTTTACAGGAATTCGCCGCCGCACACGGGATCGAGACGCATTTTGAAAGCGTCGGCGGGCTGCGCCCGCTGCCCATACGTGTCGAAGCCGGCCTGTACCGTATCGCGCAGGAATCGCTCAACAATGTGGCTCAGCACGCGCAGGCTCAACACGTCAGCGTCCAATTGACCATCATGCCGGAACGCCTCCTGCTCACTATCGAAGATGACGGTATCGGCTTCGAACCGGCATCCATTCCGGGCGATCGCTTTGGCCTCGTTGGGCTGAACGAGCGGGCAAAACTGTTGGGCGGCAGTCTGGAACTGTATAGCTGCCCCGGCGAAGGTACGACCATTACCGTTTCTGTGCCACTGGAAACACTGTGATGGCAGAGACTATTCGCATCCTCCTTGCAGACGATCATCCCGTCGTTCGAGATGGGCTGAGCGCCATTCTGAGTACACAACCCGACTTTGAAATCGTAGGTGAAGCGTCGAACGGGCATGAAGTCATCGAACAGGTGCAGGCGCAGCGGCCTGATGTCCTGTTGCTCGATCTGGAAATGCCCGAATTGGACGGCGTGGAAGCGCTGCGCCGCCTGAACGCCATCGGCGCGCGCGTGCGTACGATTGTCTTCACCGCTTTCGATACCGATGAACGCATCCTCGGCGCAGTGCAGGCCGGAGCGCAGGGCTATCTGCTCAAGGGCGCGCCGCGCGAGCAATTATTTGAAGCGATCCGCGTGGTGCATGGCGGCGGATCGCTGTTACAGCCTGTCGTCACTTCCAAGCTGCTGCGGCGCATCAGTGAAGCGCAGACACCCGCACAGACCGTTGACCCGCTGACGCCGCGCGAAATCGAAGTCCTGCGTCTGATGGCGCGCGGGCTGCAAAACAAGGAAATCGCCCACGATCTCGTCATCAGCGAGCGCACCGTTAAATTTCACGTCAGTTCCATTCTGCAAAAGCTAAACGCGGGCAACCGCACCGAAGCCGTCACGACCGCATTGCAGCAAGGGCTGATCGAGCGGTAGATCGTCGCTTCCTGTCCTTTCGTACAGCTCGCCACCTGCCATTTGGATACGGAAAAAACCGGCCCGGCGTTCGATGTTGCCGGGCCGGGCGAGTCCTATCCTATGGCATCGATTGAAAAATACCTGGACAGGAGCATTATTCATGCCTACCCGCTCAGCGCAAACGCGCGTTGCATTGATCACCGGCTCCAGTCGCGGTCTGGGCGCGGTCATCGCGCAGAACCTTGCCGGTCAGGGCTATGACCTCGTACTGACGGCGCGTGGCCGGCAAGCGCTCGAAGCCAGCACCGAGGCTCTGGCGAAGTATGGCGTCAGAATTGAGGCGCTTGCCGGAGACATCAACGACCCGGAGCACCGCCGGCAACTGGCAGCCGCCGCGCGCTCGCTCGGCAGCCTTGACATCCTCATCAACAACGCCTCGGACATCGGGCCATCGCCCCTGCCACCGCTGGCCGAATATCCACTCGACGCTTTGGCCCGCGTCTTTGCGACCAACGTCATCGCGCAGCTTGGGCTGGTACAGGCGGCGCTGCCGCTGCTCAGGCAAAGCCGTGGCTTGATTGTCAACATCACCAGCGATGCTGCGCGTGGCGGCTATCCCGGCTGGGGCGGCTATGGCGCAAGCAAGGCAGCGCTCGAACTCGTGTCGCTGACGCTGGCGAACGAACTGCGCGAGGATGGCGTTGCCGTTGTGACCGTCGATCCGGGCGACATGCGTACGGAAATGCACCAGCTCGGCTATCCCGGCGAGGACATCTCCGACCGCCCATTGCCGGACGTCACGATACCATTCTGGTCATGGCTGTTCGAGCAGGACTGGCAGGCGATCAGCGGCCAGCGCTTCGAGGCACAGGCCGACCGCTGGGAGGTCCGCCATGAAGCGCGCTGAACTGATCTTCCCACGCCCACCAGCGTTGCAGGCCACCGCGCCCGCCGAAGCCCGCGGGCTGGAGCGGGATGAACTGCGCCTCATCGTCTCAACAGCGCGGGGCCACGAACACGCGCAATTCCGCGACCTGCCAGACTTTCTTGCGCCGGGTGATCTGCTGGTGGTCAACGAGAGCGCCACCGTGGCAGCCAGCCTGCCCGCCACCGGCAGCCCCGGCAACTTCATCCTCAACCTCTCGAACCAGTATGGCGAGCGCCTGTGGCTAGCCGAGCCGCGCTGGAGCAATGCCGAACCCGGCCCGCTCCCCCTGAAAAGCGGCGAGCAAATCGAAGTCGCGGGCATCCCCGCGCGCCTGATTTCGCACTACCCGGGATTGCCCCGCCTCTGGTTCATACACGCCGAAGGCGACCTTCACGACGCCATGCAACGAGCGGGCAAACCGATCCGCTATGGATACGTTACCGACGAATATCCGCTCGACGTTTACCAAACCGTGTTTTCGCGCGTTCCGGGCAGCGCCGAGATGCCGTCGGCGGCCTACCCGTTCACGCAGCGCGTCGTAGATGAGTTATGTCTCAGGGGCGTTGAAATCGCGGCAATCGTCCTGCATACCGGCGTTTCCAGTCTGGAAGTCGAAACCGAGACAGTCGAAGCGCATCCCCTGTTCCCCGAAGCGGCAGAAGTCCCCCCAGCGACAGCCAACGCGGTTAACCGGGCGCTTGCTGAAGGGCGTCGAATCATAGCCGTGGGCACGACCGTTGTTCGCGCGCTCGAAACAGCGTGGGATGGCGAAAAGGTGCGTCCGTTCAAGGGCTTCACGCGTCTTTATGTCACGCCTGCGCGGGGCGTGCATGTTGTCAGTGGCCTTATTACCGGGCTTCATGACCCGGCGACCAGCCATTTGGCGATGCTCTACGCTATCGCGGGGCAACAGATCGTGCTCTCAGCCTACGACAAGGCCATCGCCGAGGGCTACCTGTGGCACGAATTCGGCGATAGTCACCTGATCCTCACCAGAGAAAACAGGACGCCGGTAAATTTTAAGAAAGAACGAGTTGCCATGTCAGCGTGAACTCCGGGCGCACGCCCTCCCACATCAGGTTCATTCAACGGCGTTAAAATGCGCGCATGATCAAACCCGGAGAGGCGTTCTCATGCGCGCACTGACCGACTGGAGCCCACTCGCAACCCTCACGCTTCAGCCCTCTTCTGCCCCGTCGCGCAGACACCACCTCCTCCGCCCCGTTCGCGCTAAAGCCACGTTCACATCCCGCCTGCTCGATACGCCGCCGGCTTCCGCATAACCTTATGCGAGCCTGCTCATGAAGCATGCTGCAGCCTATCCAGATTACCCTATTTTTAGACAAGCCTAAAAAACACTTGCGACGAGTGAAAATTCGTGTTTAAATATGTATATATTTCCCGCAGACGGAGGACCAATATGAAGCATTCTGCTTCTCTTGTGGTGCTAGTGGTTCTGCTTTCTCTTGCGCTGGTTCCGCCCGGCCTTGCCCGGCAAGAAACGCCAGCCTGCGAAACGCCTGAGCTACAGGTTGTTGCAACGATCGGCATGATCGCCGATGTTGTCAGAAACATAGCGGGTACGTGTGTTGATGTCATTCAGTTGATGGGGTCGGGGGTCGACCCGCACCTGTATCGCGCCAGTGAGGGCGACGTACTGACGCTGCTGGACGCGAACGTCGTCTTCTATGGCGGGCTTGATCTGGAAGCGCGGTTGGCCGAGGTGTTCGAGCGCATGGGCGACTACAAGCCGACTGTCGCCGTCGGCGAAGCCATCCCTGAAGAAAAACTGCTGCGCGACCCCGTTTACAACCTGCCCGATCCGCACGTATGGATGGATGTCGAACTGTGGATGCACGCCACCGAGCGAATCCGCGACGCCCTGATCGAACTCGACCCGGCGCACGAAACGCTGTATCAAGAAAACACGGACGCCTATCTGGAAGAACTGAAAGCGCTTGACGACTACGTTCACGAGCAGATCGAGCGCGTGCCACGCCGCCAGCGCGTGCTGGTGACCGCCCACGACGCTTTCGCCTACTTTGGCCGCGCTTACGACATCGAAGTTTTCGCGCCGCAGGGGATTACCACGACCAGCGAAGCAGGCGTCGAAGACATTCGTAAGACGATCCAGATCATCGTGGAACGAAACGTGCCGGCAGTCTTCATCGAGAGCAGCGTGCCGCCCGACATCGTTGAAGCGATTGTCGAAGGCGCTGCTGCTCAGGGTCAGGAAGTGCGGATTGGCGGGCAGTTGTTTTCCGACGCGATGGGCGAAGATGGCACGCCGGAAGGCACCTACATCGGCATGATCCGCCATAACGTCGTCACGATTGTATCCGCCCTGCTCGGCGAGGACGTGGACGAGTAATCCCGTGCAATGTGGCAAAACAGGAGGCCACAGATTATGTCATCAGGAAATCAACGGCAAGCACCCTTGCCAATCCAAATTGAGGATCTCACGGTTGCCTACCGCGCAGAACCTGTCCTGTGGGACATCGATGTATCGTTCCACGAAGGCACGCTGACCGCCATTGTTGGCCCAAACGGCGCGGGCAAGAGCACGCTGATTAAGACGGTGCTCGGCCTGATCGAGCCTTCCGCCGGGCAGGTCTTGATTTACGGACAACCCTACGAACAACAGCGCCGGCATGTCGCTTATGTTCCCCAGCGTGGCAGCGTGGACTGGGATTTCCCCACCAACGCGCTGGATGTTGTGAAAATGGGGCGATACGGGCATCTGGGCTGGATCAGGCGTCCCGGCGTGAAAGACCACCAACTGGCGCTGGAAGCACTGCGCAAGGTCGGTATGGAAGCGTTCGCCCGCCGCCAGATCAGCCAGCTTTCCGGCGGGCAGCAGCAGCGCGTCTTTCTGGCACGGGCGCTGGCGCAGGATGCCAAAATCTATCTGATGGACGAGCCGTTTCAGGGCGTTGATGCCACGACCGAAAAGGCGATTGTCGACGTTCTGAAGGAACTGAAATCGATGGGGCGCACGGTCGTCGTCGTCCATCACGATCTCGAAACAGTGCCGGAGTATTTCGACCATGTCGTCTTGCTGAACGTGCGGATTATCGCCAGCGGCCCGGTCGATGAAGTCTTTACGCCGGAAAACCTGCGGCGCACCTATGCCAGCAGGCTGGATGGCGCGGCAACCGACCTTGAACTGGCAAGCGCCGGTGTGGTGCTGCAATCGCAGGAGGACGGCGATGGACGTGTTCCAAACGCTCAGCCTGATCGTTACTGATTACACGCTGCGAAACGTCGCGCTCGGCGCGGGCATACTCGGCATCGTCAGCGGCGCGCTTAGCACCTTCGCGGTCCTTCGCAAGCAAAGCCTGCTCGGAGACGCGATGAGTCATGCCGCTTTGCCCGGCGTGGTGCTGGCCTTCATTATCACCGGGCAAAAGACGCCGCTCGTTCTCATGCTCGGCGCTCTGATCGCCGGTTGGCTTGGCGTCGTGCTGGTCAGCGTCATCACCAGCCAGACGCGCGTGAAATACGACAGCGCGCTCGGCCTCGTGCTGGCGGTATTCTTCGGCTTCGGCATGATGTTGTTGACATGGCTGCAAGGCCAGAATATCGCCTCACAAAGCGGTCTCGACCAGTATCTGTTTGGCCGCGCCGCCGCCATTGTCGAACACGATGTACAGACCATGGCATTGCTCGGCGTGGCGGTGCTGGCGCTGGTCGCGGTCTTCTGGAAAGAGTTCAAGCTGCTCAGCTTCAACCCTGACTACGCAGCGACGCTCGGTTTTCCGGTGCGGGCGTTCGACATCGCCCTCACGACGCTGATCGTCGCCGCCGTGGTGCTTGGCCTGCAAATGGTCGGCGTTGTTCTGATGAGCGCCATGCTGGTTGCGCCAGCAGCGGCAGCGCGCCAGTGGACAGACCGCCTCGGCGTCATGATCGTGCTGTCGTCGCTGTTCGGCGCAGTCGCGGGAGCCGGCGGCGCGATCATCAGCAGCACGACGACCCGCCTGCCCACCGGCCCGACGATTGTGCTGTGCATCAGCGCGATTGTTCTCATTTCGCTGCTGTTCGCGCCCAACCGCGGCATCGTGTGGGCATGGTTGCGCCAGCAGCGCAACCGCGCCGAGCTACAAAAGGCGATGCTGCTCGAAAAGGTCTATCAGGTCAGCTATCTGGAAGGCTCGCCGCTGCAGACACACCCGCTGGAAGAACTGCGAACCTTTATGCGTGGCAGCCAACTGGAACGAGCGCTCGAAGCCCTGAAGCAGGATGGTTACATGCATCTGGATGAAGATGGGCGCTGGGGCCTGACGCCGTCGGGCGTCGCTCAGGCGGAGGCGATTTTGCGCGAGCGCCCACGCGCGCTGGCGCCCCGGCCATCGCCAGATGGGCTGCGTCAGGGGGAAGTTGGATGACCCCACGCCTTGAAATCGTCCCGATTGCAGCGTTCGTTCCCGCGCCCTGGCCC
>QGUR01000535.1 GCA_003242205.1 Chloroflexota bacterium
GTTGGACACCACGGTCTGGCCGGTCCGGTCATTCCACGTTTCCTCGTCTGGCCGTGCACAACGTCCTGAAAGCGCGGCTGCGCTTGAGTGGCTTCAGCGCGTTGGGTACACTCGTGGCGCTTTTCCCACCAGAATAGAGAGAGTCTTTCGATGAAGATCGCGGTCATTGGCGGCGGCTCGTCGTACACACCTGAACTGATTAACGGCTTTTTGGCCCGGCGGGAAACGCTGCCGGTTTCTGAGTTATGGCTGATGGACGTTCTGCCTGAACGTCTGGAAATAGTCGGCGGCTTTGCGCGGCGCATGGTCGAAGCGGCGGGCAGCCCGTTCACCGTTCATCTGACCGGTGATCAGCGCGAAGCCGTGCGTGGCGCGAGTTACGTGCTGACGCAGCTTCGCGTCGGTTGGATGGCAGCGCGGCGCGAAGACGAATATCTGGGCAAGCGCCATGGTCTACTGGGGCAGGAGACGACCGGCGTTGGCGGTATGGCCAAGGCGCTGCGAACTATTCCGGTGATCCTGCGCGTTGCTAACGATATTCGCGAACTTGCGCCGGGCGCGTTACTCGTCAATTTCACCAATCCGGCCGGTCTGATCACCGAAGCGTTGCAGCGTTATGCGCCTGAAGTGACGTCGATAGGCCTGTGCAACGTGCCGATCACGACCAGCATGAACATTCTGAAGCGGCTGGGGCTGGACGAGTCGGAAGCGCCGCGTGCGCGGCTGGACACGCTGGGCCTGAACCACCTAACCTGGCATCGCGGCTTCACGCTCGACGGTGAAGACCTGTGGCCGCAGGTGTTGAAGGATTACATCGAGCGCCAGCGCGCTGCCGAGAAGCCGGAATTCGACCCGCGCACGATCGAAGCGCTCGGCATGATTCCGAACGGTTATGTGGGCTACTATTACTACACCGAGGCCAAGATCGCCCAGCAGGATCAGTGGCCGCCGTCGCGCGCCGAGCGGGTGATGGAGATCGAAGAAGCCTTGCTGGCGCAGTATGCCGAACCTGATCGCGTGACGCCGCCGGAAGGTCTGATGCAGCGCGGCGGCGCGTACTACTCAACGTTGGCGACGCAGGTTCTGGAGGCGCACCATAACGACACGGGCGAAATCCATGTCGTCAACACGCGGCACAACGGGGCGGTCTCCGGTTGGCCTGCCGATTGGGTGCTGGAAATGCCCTGCCGTATCGACGCTCAGGGGGTGCACCCGTTGCCGGCTGAACCGCTGCCGCCTGCTCCCTTCGGGTTGCTTGCCGCCGTCAAGGCTTACGAATTGCTGACGGTTGAGGCGGCGGTGCATGGCGACCGTAACGCCGCCTATCAGGCGCTACTGGTCCATCCACTTGGCCCATCTGCCGATCAGGTGGAGGCCGTGTTGAACGACATGCTGGAGACCAACCGGCGCTATCTGCCCCAGTTTTTCCCGGATGAGGCGTAGCAGGCGGTATGAGCGCGTATTTTCTTGGCGTGGATGTCGGCGGCACGAAGAGCCATGCGCTGGTGGCGAATGCCGCTGGAGATGTCCTCGGCTTCGGCGAATCGGGGCCGGGAAACCACGAGTCGGTCGGGTATGACGGCCTGTTCAAGGTGCTTTCGGAGGCGACGTCAGAGGCTTTCGCGCAGGCCGGCATCACTGCGCAGGACGTCAGCGGAGCGGGTTTCGGCCTCTCCGGCTGCGACTGGCCGAAAGATGTCGCGCCGCTGCGCCTGGTGGTAGATGGCCTGCATCTGGGCGGGCCGTTTGTCGTCACCAATGACGCGACCATCGCGC
>QGUR01000011.1 GCA_003242205.1 Chloroflexota bacterium
TTCACCTTTTATTTTGGTGGCCGGCTGAAGTGTTTATAAGAGACCGGCGCCATATCGACCATCTGATCGCCGGCACGGACAGCGCGGCGCAGGTATGGCGGGAAAAAGGTTATCGCGGTTCGATCAGCGTCATTCCGCAGTTTGGAATCGATCCGGTTCTGTTCGCGCCCGATGGCGCGCGCCCGCCGGACAGGCCATTCACGATCGGTTATGCTGGCCGTCTGGTTGAAGAAAAAGGCGTCGATCTGCTCATCGCTGCCGCCGCGCAGCTTCCGGGTGAGTGGCGTCTCGTCCTTGTGGGCGGCGGCCCGGAACGCGACCGCCTGCACGCCATGGCGCGCGAGGCCGGTATCGCGGAGCGGGTCGAGTTCGCCGATCAGGTGCAATCGACGGAGATGCCCGCTTTTTACCGCCGCTTCGATGTGCTGGCGCTGCCTTCGCGCACACGGCCCAACTGGAAAGAACAGTTTGGCCGGGCGCTGGTCGAAGCCATGGCCAGCGGCGTTCCTGTCATCGGGTCCAACAGCGGCGCGATACCGGATGTCATTGGCGAAGCCGGGCTGATTTTCCCGGAAGGCGACGCGCAGGCGCTCGCGCACCATCTGGCGGCGCTGCTGGCGGATGCCGGATTGCGCGCCACGCTTGGCGAGAAGGGCAGACAGCGCGCGCTGGCCTGCTTTACTCACGAGCGTATCGCCGCCGCCACGGTTGAGGTCTACAGGCAGGTGGCGGCGGGCGGTTAGCGAATCACGTCCCCGCTGTCGGTAACTGCGAACGTCAGAAGCGGTGCTGCGTCTGTGGTTTCGCCTGAGGCGACGACGACGCCCGGCAGGCGTTCGCCCGTGCGCCAGTCGTAGACGATGACGTTTAGCGTGTATTCACCCGGCGCAAGCTCTCCCAGTTCGATCTCGGGATGCTGGCAGATGAAGCTGTCGGTTGGCAGGCCGTAGTCGGTTTGTGCTATTAGCTTCCCCTCCGCGTCGGTGACGTGCAGACCGACCGAATAGGTCTCCGGCGGCAACGTGTTCGCGCCCTGCCACGACAGGTGCACTGCCAGACCGTCGCGCCCTCGATCCATTTCCAGCCCTGCCAGCGCCAGCCCGTTGCCGTAATCAACCAACGGCGGGCGGTCTAACGTGTCAGGGTGGCAGCAGACGGGCGAACGCGCGTACTCGTCGATCTGCAGACGCCAGTCCTCGCGCACGACCGCCGTGCCACAGAAGGCATAGCGTTCCTCGATGCGCGCGGCGATATTCGCCAGCGGCGACGGCGTTGGATCGTACTGGTAGGCAACCCAGACGTATTCACGCGCCGGGCCGATTTCGCGCATGATCGTGTCATACCATTGCCGCTGTACCGCAGGATCGGACTCGTGGGCCAGCGCGCGCCCGTCTGCCGCCAGCCTTTCCAGTTCGATATAGAAGGGCGTGATATTGGTGTAGCGCCAGCGCTCGTTGTCATCGGGTACGACCTGCACGATGTAGTCACCGGGGGAATGTAGGGGATGCAGTTCGCGCATGACGGTATGCACCGGGAACGTCAGCGCCGAACCGGGCAAGATCGCCGTCGTCACCGGGCGAATGTTGGCCAGCAGCGCTACCAGCAGCCACGCAGCCAGCGCGATCGTGGAGATCCGGCGCGCGTTGGGGCTGTCGCCGGCCAGCAGTTCGCCCAGTTTCACCAGCCCGATGGCGGTAACGACTGCCAGCAGGCCCCATGAGAAAACAAGGTAGCGTGTCCGCTCCTCGTCGAACAGCGTCAGCGCGAGGCTCACAACGATGACCAGCAGCGCGATCACCACCAACAGAAAGACCATCGCCGCTGCGCCGCGTTTTCGGTGTCCGCGCCAGGTGAAAACGGCCACCACCGCCAGCGCGATCAGAACGATGGCCGGAAGCGCCAGTCCGTTGCCGAACAGATAGGCCACATAGCCAAGCAAATCCGGCCCGGTTAGCTCGTTTGGCAGCCCGCGAGACGCCGCCCGCCCAACAACACGCGATAGCGCGACCGTCCAGGGCAGAAAGGCCACGCCCGCCAGCCCGGCGGCAGCGACGACTTTCCACCAGCGCCGGTTTTTTGGGGCGAACAGCAGGTGATACAGCCCAAGCGCGGTCAGCAGCAGGGCAAGCAGATAATGGGTATAGAGCGTCAGCGTGATGGCAAACCAGACCAGCAGCCAGGTCCATTTCCCCGGTTCCCGCCGCGCTCGGATGACCCGCAGGTAGAGCCAGATGTCGAACACCGCCATCAGGACGGTGAACGTATACATGCGCGTCTCGTGCAGGTAATGCACGAAGAACTCGGACAGCGCGAGGATGAACGCGGCGTACAGGCCGACGCGCGGCGAAACATGGTCCCTGCCCAATCTGTACGTCCACGCGACTGCCAGCATACCGATCAGCAGCGCCAGCATGCGCGTGACGAACGGATGCCAGCCGATGAGCCGCGCCCACCAATTGAGCAGGATGAAGTATGACGGGACGTGCCAGGGGTTCTGTACCGCGACATGGATGGCGATTTCCCACGGCTCGTTGTGCGCGCGCGCGTCGCGCATCTGATACCACTCGTCGTTCCAGATAGGATCGGCGTCGAGGCCATGCATGCCAAACGCTGCCATCAGCAGCAGCACCGGCACGATCCACCACCATGTTTTAATTCGCACGCGGCTTCCTCACACGAGGTCAAAGCGGAAAAAGCGCGGTTATTGTAATGACCGTCAGAGGCAGTGACCAGTCCGGCGCGGTATTACGATGTGCCCGTGCGAGCGCGGACCAGTGATGGCGCAAACTCGGTCGCGGCAATCCTGAGCGTGGCGAGATGAATATCGACAATGTCGTTGACGTCTGGAGCGTAGCCGCCGGCCATGGTAATGGCAACCGGCAGGCCGAACTGGCGACACAGATCGAGCACGATGCGGTCGCGGCGGGCCAGCCCTTCCTTGCTCACCTTCATGCGTCCCAGCCGGTCGCCTGCGTAGGGATCGGCTCCGGCAAGATAGATTGCCAGATCCGCGCCGGAATAAGCCAGCGCGCGCCGTGTGCCTTCTTCGACCGCTTCCAGATACAGCGCGTCGTCCGTGCCGTCAGGAAGCTCGATATCGAGATCGCTTTTTTCCTTGTGAAACGGGAAGTTCTTCGCGCCATGCACGGAAAAGGTGAAGATCGTGCGGTCGCCCGCAAGGATGGACGCGGTTCCGTTTCCCTGATGCACGTCGCAGTCGATGATGACGATGCGCCGGGCGCGGCTTTCGGCCTGCATGGCGCGGGCGGCAATCGCGCTGTCGTTAAAGACGCAGTAACCCTCGCCCCGATCGCGGAAAGCGTGGTGCGTGCCGCCCGCAAGATTGGCGGCAATACCTTCGTCGAGCGCGGCACGGCAGGCGGCAATCGTCGCGCCAGACGAGCGCCGCGACCGCTCGACCATCTGCGGCGACCACGGAAAACCGATGCGCCGTATCTCTTTGTCCGTCAGCAGGCCGTGCCGAACGCGATGCAGATAATCGGCGTCGTGGGCGCGCAAAATCTGCTCGTCGGTGGCGGCGTCCGGCACGATGAGATTTTCGGGGGAAATGACGCCCTCGGCCAGCGCGCGCTCGCGCAAAAGCGCGTATTTACGCATTGGAAAGCGGTGGTCAGCCGGCAGCGGCAGCACAAAAATGTCGGTGTAAAAGGCTTTCATGAAGCTCCGGCGTTAAAGCTCGTTTTTTCTGTCCTCGATATGCACGCTGCCAGAGGGCAGCAAGCGGCGGACGCGCCCGTACAGGAGCAAAGTGACAGCGGAGATGAGCGCCAGCACCAGATATAGGATTACCAGCCGCGCCGGGTCGCCGGTCAGGCTAGCCCCAATGCCGACCGCAATGCCCGCCGGCACAATGCCCGCGACGACCGTAATCACGACGTAGTGACGATAGCGGATGGTGGTCAGGCCCGCCGCATAGCTGATGAAATCGTAGACGCTGAAGAAGAACAGCCGCGCGTAGACCAGCATCCACGGGCTGCTGGCATATTCGTAGAAGCGTTCGATGCGGTCGGAGCCTTCCTGACCGATGATGCGGCGGATTACGGGTTGGCCAAGTTTACGCGCGATCCAGAAATTGATGCTTCCACCAACCACTTCGGCGATCAGGGTGAGCACCAGACCGGGCCAGAGGCCGAACATGATCCCGGCGGTGAAGCCAAGTGGGCCGCTGCTGAGAGGCGCGATCACGAACGTCAGCGCGCGCACAAGGACATACGCCAGCGGCGCCCACGGCCCGGCGCTTTCGACCAGCGCGCGGAGGCGATCAGCGCCGACAGCTTCGATGACCACCGTCAGCGCAATCGTGATGGCGACAAACGAAATGGCCGCGATGGCTACGGTCCTGACTGAGACGCGTTCGGACTCAAACATTCCTGATCCTCTGGCGGCGAGCATCATAATCAACACCGACAAAGCCCGCCAGACACGCTGTCGGCGCGCTATTGTACGGAATCTGGTCTGTTGCTGAAGCTAATTACGGTCTCGCGCCGGTATTGGTTGCAAGAAGGCTATCCCGGCGCGCTGCTCACGGACGCCCGATCCCAAGCACGTCTTTCAGTGGGAGGATGCCTTCATGAACCGCCGCGAGCATGTCATCGAGGGATCGGACATCGCGGGCCGAAATACAGACGAGATAACGTTCCTGCAACAGCAGTGTCAGCGTGACGCCGTTGGCACAGACGTGAAAATTATAGCGGAAATCCCCTGTGCCCAGATCAGCGGCCATCTGGCTCGCCAGCGTATGGGCGATTGAATGCAGCGTCGCGAGCCGGTGGTTGTCATAACGAACGAGACACTGACCGATCAGCTCGCCTTCGAGCGTCATCAGCGTGACCCCGCTAACTTTGCAGGGCAGCGCGCCGGTCAGATACGCGAGGGCGAACTCAATTTCCTCATGGTCGAGCGAGCGTGCCGGATACACTAAACCACTCCGTCTACCTAATTCTTCAGCGAAATACTTCCCGCACCGGCGTGCAGCCCCGCGCGTCAACATTCAGGTTATGTCGGGATCGAAGAGATGACAGGCAAGCGCTGAAACCCAGCATGGAAGCTGGTTCCCCCTGATGACGAGGATAAATCACGGACATTAACCGCAACTTAGCCCCGGCGAAATGTTGCAGAGACTTTTTTCGCGCCTAACGATCATAGACAATGCGGAGCACAATGTCCTGCGGATAGTTGCCAAAGTGCCGCCCAAAGATATTCACGCCGCCGCGATATTCGGCATCCGGTTTGACGCCCACACGCACGGAAATGTGCGCCGCTTGCGTGATTTGCAAATCATCGATGACCACATCCGAAATCCGCAGTCCGTCGATATAACTGCCTTCGGTGTTTACCTGCCAGCTTTTGAGTATGCCGTACTGTGTATTGTTCGAAGGCCACCAGTCGGGATTGAGAATGCCACGCCGGTCGGCGAAATCTCCGGGCGAGGTCCAGGTGCCGATTTCGACATCGTTGATCCAGACGGTGATATCCGACGGCCAGTCGTCGTTGTGCCCCGGCGCTTCCGAGCACAGCTCAAGGCTTAGATACAGCCCAACGGGGTGCGTCCGTGGCGGAAGTCGCTTGGGAAAGCGGTATTCAACGTAGCCGGTCGCGAACCAGAGGATCTGCGCGTTGATCCGGTCTGGTTCCAGAAATGCTTCCGCATCGCCCTGCAGGCCAATAATGTTGTGCTGGCTTGCAAGCCCGCAGGGCCGTGTCACCTGAAAATCACTGTACGCGCCGACCGGCATCGAAATTTCGATGGCGCGTTCCGGCTCCGTGACACGCGGGATCAAATCGCACTCCAGACGCCGGTAGATTCCCGCGCAGACTTTTTCCGTGCCGCGCGAGGCAGGCCGCAGGTCCGTTTGAATCAACCCTGCTTCTTCCAGCACTTTCAGATGCTGGTTTATCGTCGACGTCGGGATGTCGAGGTTTTCTGTCAACTGGCTGACTGTAAACGCGTGAGTGCTCAGCAGCTTCAGAATCCGCAGCCGCAGCGGGTTTCCCAGCGCCTTGAAAATGAGATCCGCATCGGGCGTATCGATATTGAGCAGCAGGTCGCGCCGGGTCTTGGCGCTTTCCTCGGTGATGTTGTTCACGATACTCGCCTATCCATAGGTTGCCAACCGGACTAAGTATCCATCGTCGTACAGCCGGGAAGTGACCCCATCGACAATGGCTTGCGCTGGTTGCTTGACAGCGCTCCGATTTGATTCTATAAAACACGCAACAAAACGTGTTTATATGTTGCAGTTACTGCGTAAATTCTGCTGCCGCATTCTCCGCCCTTCGGGGCCGTGAAATGGAGGCGACCCCATTATGCGAACAGATGCCGCCCCTTCGCTAGCAGCCCCATGGCGGAAGCGAAGAACGACGCATTACCGGCGCGCGGAAGCCATTACGGGCGTACTCATGGCTTCGCCGTGGATCATTGGCTTTCTGGTCTTTGTCGTCGGGCCGATGATCTACAGTCTCTATCTTTCGATGACGCGCTGGGATTTGTTCACACCGCCGCGCTGGATTGGCCTCGAAAACTATCAGCAACTGCTTTTTAACGACCCGACCTTTTTTCAATCTCTGAAGATTACCACCATTTACGCCTTCGTTGGCGTGCCGCTGCAGGTCGCGCTTGGGCTGGTGCTGGCGACGCTTCTCAACCAGAAGATCCGCTTCCTGTCGTTTTTTCGCTCGGTCTACTACCTGCCATCGGTCATCGGCGGCATTTCCGTCGCCATTATGTTTCGCTGGATATTTGGCACGCAGTTCGGCCTGATCAACAGCGCGCTAAGGGTAATCGGCATCGAAGGGCCGTCGTGGCTGGGCGACCCGAACTGGGTGATCGTATCGTTTATCCTGATGAGCCTGTGGGGTAGCGGTTCCTCAATGCTCATTAATTTGGGCGCGCTGCAAAACATCCCGACCGAGTTGTATGAAGCGGCTGATGTCGATGGGGCGGGGACACTCGCCAAATTCTTCCGTATCACCATCCCGATGATGACGCCGGTCATCTTTTTCAACATGGTCATCGGCATCATCCACGCGCTGCAGGAGTTTGTGCTGCCGTTCGTCATGACCGGCGGCGGCCCGGCTGATGCCAGCCTGTTTCTGGTGCTCTATCTGTACCGGAACGCCTTCCAGTTCTTCCAGATGGGCTATGCCTCGGCAATTGCGTGGCTGCTCTTCTTCTACATTCTGGTTCTCACCCTGCTCATCGTGCGGTCGTCACGCGCCTGGGTGTATTACGAGGGAGCCATCCGAGGGCGCTAGCGATGACAACTCTTCCGGCAAACCGTTCGTTCAATCAATCCAGCGGGCAGTTGAAGCAGTTTCTGATCTACGCCGTGCTCATCACGGGCGCGGTGGTCGTCGCCATTCCGTTTGCGTGGACGCTTTCCACATCGCTCAAGACGCCGCAGCAGGTGTTTACATTTCCGCCGGTGTGGATCCCCGATCCAATCGCGTGGTGGAACTACCCCGAAGCGCTATCCTCACAGCCATTTGGCCGCTGGTTTCTGAACAGCCTCGTGATCGTGCTGGTATCGACCTTTGGCACGGTGGCCTCGTGCAGCATGGTCGCGTTCGCCTTTGCGCGCCTGCGCTGGCCGGGCCGCGACCTTTGCTTCCTGATCCTGCTCGGCACGATGATGTTGCCCGATCAGGTCACGATTATCCCAACCTTCATCCTGTTTCGGGAACTGGGGTGGGTGAATACCTTTCTGCCGCTCATCGTGCCAGCCTTCTTCGCGCGCAATGCCTTCTATGTCTTTCTGCTGCGCCAGTTTTTCATGACCATTCCACTGGAAATGGACGATGCGGCGCGGCTGGACGGCGCAAGCCATTTCCAAGTCTATCTCCACATCATCCTGCCGATGAGCAAACCCGCGCTGGCGGTTGCCGCGCTGATGTTCGCGCAATTCAAGTGGAATGAATTTCTCGGCCCGCTCATCTTCCTCAATCGTTCCGAGTTGTATACGGTGGCGCTGGGGCTGCGAACGTTCGTCGGGCAGGAATACGGCACTGACTGGCATCTGATGATGGCCGCCAACATCGTCTTCATGATCCCTCTGATCCTGATTTTCTTCTTCGCCCAGAAGTATTTCATTCAGGGCGTGGTTATCAGCGGCGTTAAAGGCTGATCGTGCGGAAACGGGAAAGGAGCGCCAGACACGAAAAGACAACGCTGTTCAAAAAATGACCGGCCGCAAGATGTGATTTGGAGATAAGCACATGGTTAAGCACTTTTCACGACGCGACTTTTTGAAGACCACTGCCCTCGCTGGCGCTGGCGCTGCTTTGTCCTCACTGCCGCACTTCAGGGTGGGAGCGCAGGAACCGGTGACGATTCGCCTCATGGCATGGGGCAACCCGACCGAGGTGGAAGCTCGCGAAGCGACCATCGCCATGTTCCACGAGCAGCATCCGAACATCCGCGTGGAATTTCTGCACACGCCGGACGATTACATGGTGAAGCTGCAAACGATGCTGGCCGGCGGCGACTATCCCGATGTCATTTTCCTGGGCAACGGCGATATTCTGCCATTCGTCACAAGGGGCCAACTGCTCCCGCTCAACGATCTGATCGAGCGTGACGGCGTCGATACCTCCGACATCTTCCCAAACATCTACAACCTCTACAATGTTGACGGCGTGCAGTACGGCTTCCCGGTAGACGCGCCGAACCAGCAGCTTTTCTATAACAAGACCATGTTTGAAGAAGCCGGCGTCGAGCCGCCGCCTTCCGACTGGGACGACGAAACATGGACGTGGGATGCTTTTCTTGAGAAGGCAATAGCGCTCACGGACGCAAGCAAGAACCGTTGGGGCTATCAGGTCCTCCCCGGGTTCCGTCCGTGGTGGATCTGGGTCACGGCCAACGGCGGTTCATTCTTCAACGAAGATGGCACGGCCTGTGTGCTGAACGAACCGCCCGCCGTCGAAGCGCTGCAATTCCTGGCCGACCTGATCCATGTTCACAAGGTCGCGCCGCCGCTGGATGTGGCCACCGAGATGGGCGGCGCGACGCTGTTCCAGTCCGGCATCACGGCGATGGAAACGTGGTGGCCCGCGATTGGCTACATGCGTACGAACATCGGCGACAAGTTCGTGTGGGACGTTGCGCCACACCCGGCAGGGGCAGCGGGCAAGTCGACTTCGGGTGGCGGCACGGGTCATACGATTTCGGCCTTCAGCCAGCATCCGGAAGAAGCATGGGAATTCCTCAAGTTCGTCATCTCGCAGCCAGCCGTCGAGAGGTGGACGGACATCATGGGGATCGTCCCTCCGCTCCAGTCGGTGGCCCAGAGCGAGGTTTTCCTCAAGCCCGATCTGCCACCCGAAAATATTCAGGTCTTCACTGAGGGTAGTGCCTATCTGCGGCCCGACCCGCAGCATCCGGCTTTCACACAGGCCAGCCAGATCGCGGTGTCTGAGCTTCAGGCGCTGTGGCTTGGCGGCGTCTCGGCGCAGGAAGTCTGCGACAGGATCGTCGATCAGGTAAATCGTCTGCTGTAATACAGGTCGGGCGCGGAGGCGTTTGACAGCTTTCGCGCCCGTACTCCTCCAGCGAAAGAGAAGCAGTATGGGCCAGCGCCCGAACATCATCATTATCATGACCGACCAGCAGCGGGCTGATGCGTCGCGGCGCGAAGGTTTTCCGCTGGATACCACGCCCTTTCTCGACGAGCTTGCGACCGAGGGGACATGGTTTAACGGAGCGTATACCGTTATGCCCGCGTGTCTTCCGGCGCGTGTTAGCATGTTGACCGGACGCTGGCCCAGCGCCACCCGCGCGCGTACCAATCACAACGGCAGGGATGCCTATTACGCCGTCGATCTGATCGATGTCCTGCGCGAGCAGGGCTATGCGACGGCGCTGTGCGGCAAGAATCACTCGCACCTCACGCCCGACAAATTCGACTACTGGTTCGAGGTCGGCCATACCGGCGGAAACGGGAACGACCGCACCGAGGACGAAAAAGCGTTTGATCGCTATCTCGATAGCCTTAATCACCGGGCAGATATGCAGCCCACGCCTTTCCCGCTTGAAACACAGCTACCGTATCGGGCTGTTACGGCGGCGCAACGCTGGCTCGAGACGCTGGATCATCGGCCGTTTTTTCTCTGGCTGTCGTTTCCCGAGCCGCACAATCCGTATCAGGTTCCCGAACCGTATTTCTCGCTGTTTCCGCCCGAAACCCTGCCGCCAACTCTGGCAGATGAGCGTGCGCTGGAAAGTAAGGGCTTTAAATTCCAGTGGACGCGCCACATCGGTGAAGTCGCCTTTCCCGACTATGCCGAACAGATCCCACGCGCGCGCGCCAACTACTACGGCATGCTGCGGCTGATCGACGATCAGATCCGGCGCTTCTTCGACTTTTTGGACGCGAGGGGGCTGCGAGAGAATACGATCATCGTCGTGCTTTCGGATCATGGCGATTTCGTTGGCGAATACGGGCTGGTACGCAAAGGCCCGGAATTGCCCGAAGTGCTGGTGCGGATTCCGATGTTCTGGCTTGGGCCCGGCATTCGCCGGTCTGCGGAACCGCACCCTGCGCTGGTATCGCTGGTGGATGTCATGCCAACGCTGTGCGAGGCAATCGGCGTTGAGCTTCCTCCCGGCGTGCAGGGGCGAAGCCTGTGGCCGTTGCTCACCGAACAGCCTTACCCGGTGGAAGAGTTTGCCAGCGTGTATGCCGAGCAGGGTTTTGGCGGGCTGCATTACACGGCAAGCGACCCATTTGATCCAACCGAAGATGGCCTGACGCCGGGGGTGGCGTTCGACGAGCTTAACGGCTGGTCACAAAGCGGCACGATGCGTATGCTCCGCCGGGGAGACTGGAAGCTGGTTTTTGACATGCAGGGCCGGGGACAGCTTTACAACCTGCGAAACGATCCGGTTGAACTGTGCAATCTTTACGACAATCCGGATGTCGCCGGTGTCCAGCTTCAGATGGTGACGGAACTGCTGGCATGGACGCTGCGAGCGCAGGACCCGTTGCCATATCCCCGGCAGCGCTACCGTTTCAAGACCGATCCGCGCAATTACTGGTCGCCCTACCGCAGCACGCCGGATTCGTCGTAATCCGGCGCTCAGCGCATGAGGAGCGGGCGGGCACGTTCAAGCCACTGCTGGTGAATTGCGGTGAGTCGCGGCGGGCTGTCGAGCGGAGCCCACGTCAGATTCTCCGGCGTGCGTGCGCCGGTAGCCTGTTCGATCTGGCCGTTGCTCACTTTGATGTGGAAAAGATGGTGTTCGATCCGGCTCGCCAGCGCGTCTATCGTGACCCAGCCAAAGCGGCGCGTTGCGATCACCAGTTCGTTCTCGCGCAGGGCCATCTCCTCAAAGGAGATACGCGCAAAATCGTCCTGAGCTTCGATCAGGCGAACACGCAAGCCACGGTCGAGTGTGAAGCGCATCAGCGTGGCGTCGAAACTGGGCCCGGTTCGCAAATAGACCGGGCGCAGCATGACCCGTGTATCTTTGGGCAGCCGCTCTCTGACGAGCGCAATACGCTGAATATCCACCGGCCGGGTGATGCCGGTGAGGTTTCTTAACAGGCGCAGGGATGCGTCTGCTGGCGCTTCGTACAACTCGACATCCGCATGCGGCAATTCCGCTTCACCGTCTGGCTGTTGCTGCACCAGCAGTGCCAGCCGGTTATGTTGGCGCTGCGTGACAAATACAACGACCCGCGGCAGGCTGCGCTGCGGTTCCCTGTTGTGATCTGCTTCGATTTCGGATGCCATGATTAATGCGCTCCCGTGTTGCCGGGGGCGACACGCCATGAGTTTCGCTTGCCACTCCGCCAGGCATCCAGCCAAGTTTGTTACGTTACCGCGCAGCCCTCTCGAATGTAACGGGTAACACTACAAAACCATCCCGTAGGAGAAACGGGGCTGCCCGGCGGTTGGCTTCCTGAACTATCGTAACGTACAGGCGTAAAAAACAGATGTCCATTTTTTTAATTTGCCTGCGGACAAGCCGGTCAGGGGATGCCTGAATTGAGTGCCGCCTCAAGCGCGATGCTGTCAAAACGATAAAGACGGGCGTCTTTCCGGCTTCGAGCATTGCCCGCAGGTCATCGGGCTATGTCTCTGCTTCCAGAGGCGCGAAAATCCGGTTCCAGTCTTCGTCGGATTGCGGGGCGGGGCCTTGTGTCCCGACCACTTCAAACGTCACGTTGCTGATGTTTTCACGCGCCAGCGCCTGCAGAATGACTTCGGCGAGGTCTGCCCGGCTGATTTCGCCGCTGATGGCGATGCTCGATCCCAGTTTGATCCCCTGCTGGCCGCCTGCCTCTTCGGTCAGCCTGCCGGGGCGCACGATGAGATATGCGACGCCGCTCTCGCGCAAGGCCTCTTCGCCTTTTCGCTTCCATTCCAGCGCCTGCGTCAGATGATCGGGCGCGTTTTCGGCCTGCGCCACACCGAGCGCGGATACCAGCACAAAACGCGCGACGCCGCTGTTCGCCGCGACTGTCGCCATCAGGCGCACGCCTTCATATTCGACCTCTTCGGGACCGTTTTGCCCCTCTGGTTCGCGCGCTCCTGTCGCGCAGATCACGGTGTGAACGCCCTGCAGCACCTCGTGAATGGTGTCAATGCGCCGGATGTCCCCTTCCACGACCTCAAGGTTTTCGCCCAGCAGCGCGCGCCCCTTGGTTGCATCGCGCACGAAGGCACGCACGTGCCGGTTCTTCAGCAGCAACCGGCTGACGATCTCCTGCCCAAGCTTGCCGGTCGCCCCTGCGACCAGATAGATTTCGGCCATTGGCCGCTCTCCTTAGCCTTATCAGAAATCCGCGTGCAAACCTGTTCGCTCACAGGTGCAGACTTTCAATTGCCTCTCGCACGATGCTGGCGCTGCGGTGCAGCTTTTCCTGCTCGTCGTCGTTCAGACGTATGGGGAAGGTGTCAAGCACGCCACCCCCGCCGATCAGACGAGGTAGCGACACCGTGACATCGCGCACGCCGGCGACCTCCTCAATTGGCGAGCAGACCGTCAGAATCGCGCGCTGGTCGTGGATGATCACGTCGACGATGCGGGCCAGCGCGCTACCGACGCCGTAGTAGGTCGCGCCTTTGCCCTTGATAATGTGGTAAGCTGCGTTGCGTACGGCGTGATCGATCTGTTCCCAGTCTTCCTCGCAGAAGCCGGTTTCCCGCTTGGCGCAGAACTCGTCCAGCGTTAGCCCGCCGACCGTCACCTGCGACCATGTCAGCACCTCGGAGTCGCCATGCTCGCCGATGACATAGGCGTGGATGTGGTGCGAATCGATGCCAAGACGCCGGCCCAGCAGCGAGCGAAATCGGGCTGTATCCAGCGTCGTGCCTGAGCCCAGCACGCGCGATACCGGCAGCCCACGTTCCACGGCGATGGACGCTGTGAGATGCGTCATGATATCAACCGGATTGGTGGCGACGACGATCACAGCGTCGGGCGCGTTGTCGATGATCTGTGGAATGACCTCCCGAAACACGGCGGCATTGCGTTCCAGCAGTTGCAAGCGTGTTTCTCCGGGCTTCTGATTTACACCCGCCGCCATGATCACCACGCTGCTGCCACGCAGGTCGGCATATGTGCCGTCGTTGATGTCCATGGGATGGGCAAAGGGAACCGCGTGGTAAAGGTCGTCGGCTTCCGCTTCCGCCCGTTCGGTGTTCTTGTCCACCAGCACGATCTCGCGACCGATGCCGCTCATCAACAGCGCATAGGCGGCGGTCGAACCGACGAGGCCGCTCCCCACAATGCCTATTTTCATGACCACTTTTCCCCAGTCATTATGCGCTTCGGCAATGCAACGCGAATAGTAATAGATATTGCAAAAAAGTGCGACGAATTGGGCCGGTCGCGAGCGAAACATCTATTTCATAGCTCACTCGACGGCGGGCGGAACGCGCTGCGCCAACGGGCGCTGATCTCTAATTTTAGACACGCGCCATTATGGCTTACTATCGGAAGATCAAAAAAACCAATAAAAAATTCTGCCGAGCGAAAGGGAATAGCCCACATGTAAGCTATAACTCAATTTCCAGCAGCTACAATGACCGTGTCCCTTATCGCTTGCAAATTTATGAAGCACACACAGGAGAATCTATGGAGCTTGGCCTGATTCTGATTCCATTCGTCCTCGCTGTGCTCATTTCGCTTGCAGGCCGCTCGATTCCGCGCTCATGGATTCATTGGGGCAGCGCGGCGATCATGTTGGGCCTGTTTGTCTGGGTGCTCTCACTATTGCCGCGCATTCATGAAGAGGGCGCGGTTATGCTCATCTATCCGTGGGTTCCGGCGCTCCAACTCACGATCGAGATTTTTATTGATGGTCTGGCGGCGATCTTTGCGCTGCTCATCACGGGGATTGGCGCGGCGGTTTTTTTCTATGCCGGTTATTACATGGAGGGCGATGACCGCGCGCTGCGCTTTTTTTCTCTCCTCAGCGCCTTCACCGGCAGCATGCTTGGGCTGGTGCTTTCCGGCAATCTCCTGTTGCTGTTTATCTGCTGGGAACTGACGAGCGTTTTTTCGTTCACGCTGATCGGTTTTGATGGCAAGAACCCGGCGGCGCGCGCGTCGGCGTCGCAGGCGCTGGTGGTGACGGCAGGCGGCGGGCTGGCCCTGCTGGTGGGGCTGATCCTGCTGGGGTTGGCGGGCGATACCTTTAGTCTGGCAGACATCACCCAACTGCGTTTGCAGGATCATCCGTGGTATGCGGGCATTGCGGCGCTCGTCATGCTCGGATGTTTCACCAAAAGCGCGCAGTTTCCATTTCACTTCTGGCTGCCCGCCGGTATGACAGCTCCGACGCCCGCCAGCGCTTTTCTGCACTCGGCGACGATGGTGAAAGCGGGTGTTTATCTACTGGCGCGGCTGTATCCAACGCTCGGCGATACGGATCTATGGCTGGCGGGCCTGACGACCATTGGCTTTCTTACGCTGCTCGTCGGCGCGTTCAATGCCATTCGCCAGCGCGATCTCAAGGGGCTGCTGGCCTACGCAACGATAAGCTGGCTTGGCACGCTGGTCTTTCTGCTTGGCCTGCCGCATGGCGAAGGCTACGTCGCGGCGCTGGTCGGCATTATCGCCCATGCGCTTTACAAGAGCCCGCTCTTCATGGTCGCAGGCGCGGTCGATCATGCCACCGGCACGCGCAATATCGACCACCTCGGCGGCCTCATGCGGCATATGCCAGACGCAGCGGCGACAGCCATGATCGCGGCGCTGTCGATGGCGGGCGTCATCCCTTTTCTGGGTTTCGTCGCCAAGGAAGCGCTGCTGGAAGCTGTTGTCGAGTCTCACAATAATCTGTTCCTCACCGGCGTCCTGATCAGCGCGGTTTTCACCGTCACCGCAGCGCTGATCTTCGTCTGGGACGTCTTTGTGCGCCCGGCAGCGCAGGGTGGCGGGGCAAACGACCACCATGCGGATCATGGTGAGCACGCCGAATCGCATTTTCACCAGACGCCGCGCCTGATGCTACTTGGGCCGGGCATTATTGCCGTCCTCTCGCTGGTGACGGCGCTCGGCATCGAGCAACTGGTCGGCCCGCTGGTGTCGCTGGCCGCGCCTGAGGAAGTTTCGCTGCACCTTTTTCACGGCTTCAACAACATCTTCATGCTCAGCTTGCTGGCGCTGGCGCTCGGCCTGATGGTCTTTCTGGCGCGCAATCGCTGGCTGCGCTGGCCGCTGCCAACGCTCATGACCGGGGCGCGCGCGTATCAATTGCTGATGCGGGGCCTCAACGGCGCGGGCGATCTGGTGCTCAAGACGCAGAGCGGCAAGCTGAGTCACTATCTCGCGATTATGCTGGGCGTGGTCGGCATTTTGCTGGCGCTGCTGGCATCGGAATATGTTTCCAGTGCGGAGTTACGGTTCTCGTTGCGCGGCAGCGGCGACCTGATGAAAGCGGTGCTGCTGTTGCTATCGCTGGCATCGGTGCTGGCGAGCATTCTGTTCAAGGGGCATTTGCTGGCGGTGCTTGCGCTCGGCGTCGCGGGTTACGCGGTCGGCGGTATTTTCCTGCTGGAGCCGGGGCCGGACGTAGCCATGGTGCAAATTCTGGTCGAAACGCTGACCGCCGTGCTGGTCATCGTCATGCTCAGCCGCATCAGCGAGCGCAAGCGCAAGGCGGCGGCGGACGTCATCTGGGGCAACGGCAAGTCGAACGTGCGGCGTGATATTCTGGTTTCCGGCCTCGTGGGGATTGGCGTAGGCGGCTTTGCGCTCGCCGCCGTGATCCATCGACCGGAGCGCCAGAGCCCGCTTGCGGACTGGTATCTGGCAAATGCCGATCTGGTCGGCGTGACCGACGTCGTCGGCGGTTTGATTACGGATTTTCGCGGTACGGACACGCTGATCGAAATCACCGTTTTCAGCATGGCCGCGCTGGGCGTGCTGACCGTCCTGTTCCTGACGCACAGCAAGGAGAGGCAGCAAGCCTATCAGATACCGGCCAACCTCAGCCAGATTTCGACGCCGCTCACGCGGCTGGCGGCGACCGTGCTGCTGCCGCTGGCGACCGTCATCGCGCTGGCGCAACTGCTTTACGCCGGAAGCGCGCCGGGGGACGGATTTACGGCAGGCGTCATTGGCGGCATCAGTGTTGTTCTGCTCTATCAGGTCTTTGGCTACGGCGGCGTGCGCCTGCGAAAACAAAGGCCGGAACTGCTGATCGGTGTCGGGCTGGTGCTGGCGCTCGTCAATGCCATTTTGCCGCTGCTTTCCGGCAGCAGCTTTTTGCAGCACAACAACTTCGGCGATATTCACCTGCCCGCCGGATTGCACTTCACCTCCTCGACCATCTTTGAAATATCGATTTTCCTGACCGTCTTCGGCGGCGTCATTACGATGATCAACGCCATTACCAACCCGGAGGGGATCGAAGAACTATGAGCGTTCTATTCGCCATTGCAACCGGAGTCATGTTCGGACTGGGCATCTTCCAGCTTTTGCGCCGCGATCTTGTCAAAGCGGCGATGGGGTTCTACACGCTGTTCACCGCCGTCAACCTGTTCATGCTGGCGGCAGGGGCGTTCGATGGCGAAGTCCCCGCCTATACCGACCAGTTGGCCAACGGGCAGCCGAGCGACCCGATCGTGCAGGGCCTGTTGCTGACAGCCATCGTGATCAGCCTCGGTTCGTACTGTCTGATTCTGGGCATGATCAACGTCTCGGCCAACCGGTTCCAGTCGGTTGATTCGCATGAAATCGATCAACTGAAAGGCTGAGCATGGGCGGTGTCAGTAATCCTCTCGTTCTCGGCCCGATCATCATCCCGCTGTTTGGGGCGGCGATCTGCTTGCTACTGGCGCATAACAACCGCCTGCAGCGGATCATCGCGTTGGCAGCGGGCATCGCGGCTGCGCTGGCAAGTATCGCCGTGCTGCTGGCAAATCAGGAAGCAGGCCCGGCAGGCGTTCAGATCTACCGTCTGGGCGGCTGGGCGACGCCCATCGGCATCGTGCTGGTCGCCGACAAAATGGCGGCGCTCTTCGCCGTCATGGGAACGGTCGTCGTCACGGCAGGGCTGCTCTACTGCCTGCAATGTCATGACCGCTCGCTCAACTATCCCGTTTTCATGCCGGCATTTCTGTGTATGAGCGCGGGACTGAGCGGCAGCTTCTACACGGGCGACATTTTCACCTTTTTCGTTTTCCTTGAACTGATGGTGATGTCGTCGGTGGTGATGGTCGCCGTCGCCGATAGCCCGCTCGGTCTGGAAGCGGCCATCAAATACATTTTCATCAGCGGGATGGGTTCGTTGCTGCTGCTGCTCGGCATCGCCGCGTTCTACTCGACGTTTAGCACGTTGACGATGGCTCAACTCGCGCAGGCGTTTTCGACCGGCGAGCGACCCTTGCTTGCCCTGCCCGCGGTGGTCATGTTCATCATCGCCTTCCTGATCAAGAGCGCGGTCGTGCCGTTCCATTTCTGGCAGCCCGATTTTCACACGACCGCGCCGACTCCGGTGAGTGGCCTGCTGTCCTCGGTCATTGTGAAGGTCGGGATTTACGGCATCATCCGCATGGTCACCATCTTTCTGGTTCAGGAAGCGGCTCTCGTCCAGAACATCCTGATCGTCCTCGGCCTCGTCGGCATCTTCTTTGGCGGGCTGGCGGCGCTGCGTACGT
The DNA here is from genome assembly GCA_003242205.1 of Chloroflexota bacterium. Classification (GTDB taxonomy): domain Bacteria; phylum Chloroflexota; class Anaerolineae; order Aggregatilineales; family Phototrophicaceae; genus ZC4RG36. The sequence continues at coordinate 18,136 of QGUR01000011.1, forward strand.
GGAACGCCAAACGTATGCTCGCCTATTCCACGCTGGGGCAGGTCGGGTTCATTCTGGTTGCTATCGGCTGGGGTTCGCAGGTCGCGCTGGTTGCGGCGATCATCTACATCATCAACCATGCCTTCATCAAGTCGGGGCTGCTGATGCTGACAGGCGTCATTGCCAGCCACAATGAGAAACACAGCGCCGACCTGAAAGATCTGGCAGGCGCGGGGCGGGGCCTGACGCTGCTCAGCATCCTTTATCTGGTCGGCGGGCTGGCACTGGCGGGTGTGCCGCCGCTGAATGGCTTTATCAGCAAGGTCGCGCTCGTGCGCGGCGGGGCCGATGACGAAAGCTGGACTATTCTGGGGCTGGTGGTCGGCGGCGGCCTGCTCACGTTGATTTACATGTCGCGAACGTGGCAATGGATTTTCCAGAAACCGCCTGCGGAAGGCGTGCAGCCAACCACGCATGCGACCGACAGCCCGCTGGCCCCGGCGCTGTTGATCGGCCTGTGCATGTTATTGGGCGTTTTCGCCACGCCGCTGGTCAACATTTCGGAGGAAACCGCCGAACAAATTTCGAACCCGGCGATTTATAGTTGCGCCGTGCTCTCCGGGATGGCGGGGGCCGGCGTGCCGCTGCCGGAAGGCGGTTATGACTGTGACGAACTGCTGATCGCCAGCGCTACCGTTCCCGACGACCGGATGGTGAAAAGAGAGTGACCATGCTGCTGCGAATCCTGCTGTTAAGCGTACCCATTGCCCTGCTCTGGATGGGCATCACCGGGCAAGTGACCATCGAATCGTTTGCCGTCGGTTACGTCATTGGCCTGCTGGTTCTGCCGCTGCGCCCGCGCATTGGCACGCGCGCCGGGCGGCCGTTCAGTCTCGCACAGCCGCTGGCATTTCTGGAGTATGCCGCTCTGATCTTCTGGAACGGGCTGGTTTCGTCGCTGCAAGTGGTGAAACTGGTGCTCAGTCCAAAGCTGGAGCTAAGGACCGGCATTGTCGCTTTGCAGACCGGCGATACAAGCGAAGGTCAGGAGATGGCCGCGCTCAGCGCTCACGGAATCAATATGACCCCCGGACAACTTGTCGTTGATTTCGACGACAGGGGAACGCTGTACATCCATTGTCTCGATTTCGAAGCGTCGCGTAATACGCTCGAACCCGAACAGGCCCGCAGGCTACGGCTGTTACGCCGCATGTTAGGAGTGAAAGAAAAATGACTGAGTTCGTCAATCTCATGGTAAACACCGCTCTCGTCATCCTCGTAATCACGCTCATCCTGGCGACCTATCGTATCTGGAGGGGGCCTTCGGCGATGGAGCGTTTGCAGGCGCTTGACCTGACGTCCTCGGTACTGGTCGCCGTGATCGTCGTGCTCGGCATTGTGTTGCGAAACAGCCTCATCATCGACATCGCCATTGCGCTGGCGGCTTTCTCCTTCGTTTCGACACTCGCGGTCGCACGCTTCATCTCCGAGGGGAGATTCTTCTGATGGGAGAATTGTTAGGCGTCTTTTTCCTGTTTTTCGGCTTGTTCTTCTGCGTCATGGGCGTGGTCGGCAATATTCGCCTGCCCGACGTGTTCACGCGCCTGCACGCGACCAGCAAAGTGACGTTGATGGGCATTCTGGGGCTGGTTCTGGCGTCTTCGCTGCTGCTGCCCGCATCGACCCCGAAGGCAATTACGCTGGGTATGCTCGTCCTGTTCTCTGCACCCGTGGCTTCTCAGGCGATTGCGCGTTCGGCCTACCGCGATGGTTGCGCGATGGTCGGGCTGGTGCAGGATGATCTGGCCATCCAGTACATCGACTTCGCGTACAACTACACCATCGGCGAACAGGTTCCTTGGGCCGATGAGGAGGCTCCGGACGGCGATATCGACACCGAACCGCCGGATATGGACGAGCAGTTATTTGGGACTTCCAACACGGATAGGGAAACGAATGTCAGTTAACCGTTGCACGCATTTGAATATGATCCGCCGGGTCGTGCCGAGCGCGCAGGGCTGTGAAGAGTGTCTGAAAACGGGCGATAGCTGGATGCATTTACGCATCTGCCTGACGTGCGGGCACGTCGGCTGTTGTGACAGTTCGCCGAACCAGCACGCGCGCAAGCACTTTGAGGAGACGGGACACCCTCTGGTGCAGACGTTTGAACGCGGGGAAAACTGGCTGTGGTGCTTTATCGACGAGATATACCTGCAACCGCGACAGCAGCCGCCGGGATGAGGCAAGCCCGGCGGGTTTCCTTTATGACAACTTGCGCGCCTTTGACGCCGTCTTCAGGGGAGGCAGTCTGCGATTGTTAGTAGACTCGTGGCGATGAATTGGCTTACGATGTAATTGAGCGCGTTCAGTACGCATTCTGGCCATTTCGCTCTGAGAAGGGATGAGGAACGTTGCAGGGATTTGACAGTAACTACGACTACCAGCAAATCTATCGCCACTGGGACCCACGATCGGAGCGGTTTGCAGGGGCAGATGCGCTGCTGACAGCCGTCGATGAGGGGTGGGAACCGGAGCGCACGCTGTTTTACGAAACTTACTGGTTTGCGGGGTCGCGTTGTGTCACCGTTTACCACATCGAACTGCGGCGCGAAGGCGAAGTAATGGATATGCCCGTGATCTCGAATCCGTATCTTCGCCGCCTGATCGCCAAACACAAACCAACCGTTCTGCCGCTCGAAGAGCGCGACATGATCCGGCGTGGGGAGCGTGGAAACGGCGCACATGGCTGAAGCCGGGCGTCGCCGTTAACGCGTCTGTCCCTTCCCTGAAAATCCTCCGATACGCGCTCTTTTCGCAGTCGCCAGCTAACAGGCGTCTCTAAATTGCCGACTCCCGGCTTAGCCGTGGGGCCAGACGTGCGCGCGCCAGCTGCAGCAGCTCCCGCGCGTTGGCGGGATGCAGTACAAGCCATAAGCCCGCATAGACGGGAAGCGCAACGACCAGCGCCACCAGCGGCTGAACCGGCCACAGGAGAACGAACACCGCCAGCATGGCCGCGCCTGCAAGCAGCGGCCTTCCCAGCAACCGCGCCCATTCGACCGTGCCGGTAGCCCGTGCCAGCAGCAGGGCAAAGGCGATAAACAGCACCAGTTCCGACGCAATGGTCGTTATAGCCGCCGCCTGATAGCCATAGGTAGGAATAAAAATCAGGTTGGTGATGATGTTGAACAGGACGACGGCAATGAAGGCGTGGGTGATGCGTCGTTGCAGGTCGAGCGCGATCAGCACGTACTGCGTCAGGCTGTTCATCCAGCCAATCGGGATGCTCCAGATCATCAGTTGCAGCGCGATTGCGCCGTCTGGCAGAAATTCCGCGCCGCCGAGCACGCGCGTCAGAAATTCGGCGGCAAACGTGAACACGACGGCGACCGGTAGCGCGAGGCTGAATAACAACTGGATCGCGCGACGATAGTTGCGCTTCAGCGCCTCACGATCCTCATGCGCCTGCCGCGACATGACCGGCAGCAGCGCCTGCGTGAAATACGCCGGAATGACGTTCAGCGCCAGCACCCATTTGTAGGCGACGCTGTACTGCCCCACCATGACATTGCCGTGAAGCGCCTCAATGATGATGATGTCGATCTGGAAGAAGATGCTCGCCAGAAAGTGATTGAGCATCAGCGGCCAGCTTTCATGCACCATCGAGCGCATGAGCGACGGCTCAAGCTCGGTCTGGCCGGTTGCGGACGTGCGGCGGAACATATCGCGCCCGCTATAGGCCATGACCGCCAGCGTGATCAGGTTGGTGATGATGCTGACGCCCGCCAGCCCGACGACGCCAAATCCGGCGAGCAGCGCCGCAAGGCCGAAGACGGCCTTGCTGATGGTGGCGATGGTCGCAATGGCCGCCGGAACTTCGGCCCGCTCGAAGGCGTAGAACAGCGCCGACATGCCGGTGCTGAGGCTGTTGGGAACCAGCCCGATATAGAGCAGACCTATCGCCAACAGCGCCTCGGTGGTCAGCGCCGGATCGACAAACGTCTGCCGCACGCCGAGGAACCCGAGCAGCAGCGGTACGCCGATCAGCGCCAGCAACAGGCGCAGGGCGCTGGTGTTGACGAACAGCCGCCGGGCCTGTGCATGGTTTCGGGCCACCTCGCGCGTCAGATAAAGGTTGAGGCCGAAATTGGTGAAGATGTCGAACCAGCCGAAGATGATGATGGCGTAATAATAGATGCCCGACCCTTCCGGCCCAAGCACACGCAGCATGACGAACGCGAACGCGAAGTCGATGCCGCGGTTGAACAGGTTGAGCAAAATCGGCGCGATACTGTTGCGCGCCAGCCGCGCCCGCTGGCTCGTCTGCTCGTGGGCGCTGCCGACATACAGCCGCCACAGCCAGACGCCGAGCGCGAACAGCAGCACGATGCCGCTGATGAACGACAGGAACGCGCCGATCTGGAAGCTCTGCGGGCTGTAAACCAACCGCACCGTCCATGCGCCCGCCTGCGGCAACTGCACGCCCTGAAAATTGCCCTGCACCAGTTGCACCTCAAGCGGTTCTTCGGCGTTTTCGTCGCTACCCTGTGGCCGGATGAACGCACGCCAGCCGGGGAAATAGCTCTCGCTGACAACAAGCCACGATGGCCCGGATACATCGACGTCTACCAGACGCTCGCGCCCGGTATCGGCGTGGATGGACGCGGCAGCCCAATCTTCCGGCACGGCAATCGCTTCCGGGTCGAAACCATCAGCCGGGACGGTATAGGCGCGCGGCAGCCAGGCGTCGTTTTCCCAGATACGCACGGCGGCGTCTTCGTAAACCAGCGCCCATTCCTGAAACGGCACGACCGTGTCGGTGTGCGTCATGACATAGCGCACGTTGAGCAGGTTGAAAAGCGGCGAATCGAGCGCCTGCGTGAACCCGCCGGAATGATTGAGGTCGTTCGATAGATATAGCGGCGCGATGCGGTTGTGTTCGAGCAGCCCTTGCGGCGCAAGCTGCTCCATGTAGTCGACGTACTGCCGGGGAATGATGCTCTCGTAGCCGCGAATGTCGTCCAGTCCATAGCGCATGGCGGCGTTCGCGTTCAGGATAGGCGGGCGCTGCGGGTCATCGAGCGTGGTGAAGCGCCAGTCGCCCGGTTGCTGCATCAACCACTGAATTGCGGGCGGTGTGAAGTCGAGCAGCAGCGGGTCGGAAGCCGGGTTGAAGCCCCACGACGCGATCATCAGATCGACCGGGACAAGCGCCAGCGCCAGCCATTGATGCCGGCCGAGGCCGCGCCACGGTCGTGCCCTGTGGATCGCCAGCCAGAAGACCGCGCCCGAACCGAGCGCCATCAGCCCGAAAATCAGCCCGTTGACGAACTGATAGCTGTAGAAGGCGCGTGCGTCGGGAAAGGCGTCGGGCGCTTTAGCCAGCGCATGGAAAACGCGGTCGATCAGCGGCTCGATTTGCGGGTAGATCAGGTACGACAGCAGCAGGGCGGCCAGCGTCGCCACGCCGGTGGCGAGCAGGCCCGCGCCGAAAGCCCGCGCCAGCCTGTCGCGCCGGCGCGTTAATGCATCGAGGCCAAAGCCCGCCAGCACGGCGACGCACAGCGTCAGCGCGAACACCCAGCGGAACGGCGAATGTAGCTGGTTGATCCCCGGCAGGGTGAAGAACAGCAGCGCGTAGGTCGGCAGGCCGAACATGACCGACAGCGCGAAGACCGCCAGCGGCCCGAACGTGGCAACGATCGGGCGCAACGCCCGGCCATCCGAGCGCAGCGCGGCCAGCACGACGTACAGGCTCAGCGCCAGTGGCAGAATGCCGAGATACAGCGCGCCTTCGACGTAATTCTTGATGCCCCAGTCGGTGTGTGTAATCGAGTTCCCGGCGGCGTTCACCGTCACCGGCACGATCTGACCGCTGAAAACGTCGAGATAGGCGTGGTGGCTCGGGTTGCCGTAGAAGTTGGGAAGGGCGAACTGGATCACGTCGCGGAACGGGTGTGCCCAGCCCAATACCTGCTCGAAGCTGGCCGACCCCGAACGGAAGTTGACGCTGGCGAGTTCAAACAGCGGCAAAAACTGGATCGCTCCCAGACCGATGCCGATCGCCACCATGCCTGCCAGCCACGACGCTCGTGCCGCCAGATGCCGCCAGACTACCTGTACCTCCGCGTCACTGCGGCGCAGCCATTCCTGTAACAGACGCACGGCGGCATAGTAGGCCGCGATGATGAGCGTGTAGTAGGTAATCTCGACATGCCCGGCGAGGATATTACAGCCGAGCGCAATCGCGCCGGTGGCCGCCCACGGCACCGTAGCCGCCCGGTCGCGCAGCGCCGGACGCTGCCGGATGATGTTTTCGATCATCAGCAGGATGAGCGGCAGCCAGACGGCCGCCCCGATGATCATCGGAAACACCGCGCTGATGACGAAAAAAGCGCTGAGCTGGTAGACGATGCCGCCGAGCGTCGCGCCCGCGCGCCCGACGCCCAGACCGCGCAGGAACGCGACCATGAACACGCCCGCCAGCCACAACTGCACGACAGTGAACCACCCGTAGGCCGATGCCAGCGGCAGGACGTAATAGAGGACGCTGAAGGGATAGAGCGTCGACTGCTGTCCCGACGCCATGAACGGCACGCCGGCGAACAGGTGCGGGTTCCAGAGCGGGATTTCGCCCTGCGCCAGACTGTCGCGGATGAAGGATTTCCACTGGAAATTCTGGAGGATGAGGTCTGATACAAGCGCGTTATGAGGCACTTCCGGCGCTTGTGCTACCTCACGGTAAGCGGCGTAGGGTTCGTACTGGAAGAGGTTTTCGACCGGCAGCAACGTGCGCCCGCCGAGCGTCTGCTGCCAGAATAGAATCAGCGGCAGCGCAAACAGCAGCGCGACAATCAATACATCAGGTAAGCGGCGACGCATTCCGGTTCCTCGTCCTTTGAGCGCCGCAACTATACTCGCTCAGGCTGGCTCTGTCTATGCCGCTCAACCCGCGCGGCCAGAGGCGCGCCTCTGGTTGACAAAGCGCCGCGCATTGGTGTAACATGCCGCTCGTAGAACACAGGCAACACGCAATATGTTGAATATTGGTCAGGTACGCCGTTCTATATTTTGCATTCCTGACGCCCGCAAGGGCAGCTTATTTTCTGAGGAGAGGTTCGGCATGCCCGACCGTATTCAAGGTACTGTCAAGTGGTTCAACGCCACGAAGGGGTTCGGTTTCATTTCCCGCAATGACGGGCCGGATGTCTTCGTACATTACTCGGCCATCCGCGCGAATGGTTTCCGCACGCTTGAAGAAGGCCAGCACGTTGAATTCACGCTGGAGCAGGGGCCGAAGGGGCCGCAGGCCAGCGACGTAGTTGCTCTTTAAGCCGTTCTACACCGGACTGACAGCAACGAAGCGCCATCCAACCCGGATGGCGCTTTTTATTTGCCCGATCACCGAAACCCTTGTCATGGCATGGCATTCCCTCGTGCGATGCCATGCCATGACGATTTCGCTCTAGTACATGCGTAGCACCTGCCAGGTGCCAAAATTCGACCCGAAAGGAATGGTCACGCTGTAGACCGTTTCGCCCGGCCCGTCAATCGTCACGGTCGTCGGGTTGCCGGTGGCGAGCCGCGCGGCGGTGTCATAGCCCAGTTCCGGGGCCATGGCGTAACCGAGGCCACTGCCGGGGCCGCCGAGCATACGCCAGACCTTGCCAAAGCCGCGCTCAGGCGTATACAGGCCGGGAGGCGCGGCAACTGGCGCCAGCGGTTCGCCGACCCACGTATCGGGGAAGACGAGCACGGTGCTGGTGCTGTTGAACATGACCCAGATCTGACGCGTGTCCGACCACCACATCATGACGCCGCCCTGGAATGGCTGCCATGCCGCCCAGACCGGTCCTGCGGGCGTGATGATCGCCGCGCCCGGCGTCTGCGCCGTGGCAACGCCGGCAGGCAGCGCCAGAGTCGCGATGAGCAAAACCAGAAATACCAGTCGTTTCATCTGTTTTTCTCCTCAAGGCGTCAGCGGCCGGCGTACTGCGTATCAATGGGGCGCGGGCCGCGCGTTGGCCAAGGCTGTATGGTTACTATTGTAATCGCCTTCTTTTGTCAGGACGATAAGACCGACGTACTTTCTTTATTGTGGCTCAATTCAACATTTGGCGCCGGCCCGCCGGCTGTCACACGGGCCGCGCGTCTAAGCGCCAAGCTCGAACGTATGGATCGCCGGGCGTTCCTGGCCTGTTTCGATCTCGGTCAGGCGTTCGCCGGTTTCCCAGGCATAGACCACCAGCCGAACCGTGTATTGGCCTGCGGGAAGCGACGACAGGTCGAGTTCGACGGCCCGGCAGGCGACCGCTTCATCAGGCAGCCCGAAATCGTGCTGCGCCACCACGGTTCCATCGCCGTTTTCCACGTGAAGAGCGACCGAATACGTGTGCGGCGGTGTCTGCGGGCCGGTGTTGAAACCGAGAACCGCGTACAGAGCGCGCGGCGATGACAGGCGAACGGGCCTCAGCAACTCGACGCCGATGTCTCCGAAACGAAAATCATCGGCGACCAGCGTTTGGGAAGCGTAGAGCCGGGCGGTGGCGTCTCCGTCCATACAGGCTGTCCAGTGATCCGCCAGCGCTGCGCGCATGACGTTCCGGGCGAAATGAGAAGGCGGGGCGCTGGCGCTCGTCGCCACCCAGAGCAATTGCTGGCCGGACGTCGCGCGTTCCCACTGTGCTTCCAGTTCATCCGGCGTCGCATCGGGCAGCGATTCAATCAGCCGCAGATCGACGGGCGGTAGGTAATAAGTGGCGACTGGCTGGTGAATCCAGTTGGGATCGGGTTCGGGCAGCAGCGCGACCACGCGATCCGTCGCCGCTGCCCGCCCGGCCAGCGTTTCGCCGGCTTCATCCCACGGGAAATACAGCGTCCACTCCCCTGTTTCGCGCGGCGGCGGAAAGAGGCTGAGGCCCGCGCCGGTGACGAGCCAGAGAACGGCGACGGCGTTGCCAACACGCGGCGACATGCGCGCCATGCCGCTCCCGGCGATCAGCGCCAGCAGCGGCAGCAGTACCATCAGATAATGCGCGTCGGTCACAAACTGCAACATGGCGTTCGCCGCTGCGATCAGGAGAAAAGTTCCTGCCAGCAGCGCCCAGAATAACGCCATGCCGTTCGACCTGCGCGGTATGGCAAAGAGAGCCGCCAGCGCGAAAAGCGCCGGATTGCTGCCGCTGAAACGCTCGATCAGGCGTTGTAGCAGTTCAATCCCGTCGCGGGCGAAAAAATCGCGGGTCGCATCGCCGGAAACCCGGATCACCGCGTTCAGCGCCACGGGAAGCCAGGGCAGAAGCATGGCCATGCCCGCCAGCGCGACAAGCGTCACACGCCACCATGAACGGCTCTTGCGAACAAAGAGCAGGTGAACGACTGCCGTAGTGACCAGCAGGGGCGACCCGAGATAATGCGTATAGCACAGCGCGACAACGCTGGCAAACAGGATGAGCAAGACGCCAATTGAAGCGCTGCTGCTCGCCGTCAGGCGACGATAGGCCCAGAGAAACGCGGCGGCGGCGGCCACCAGTGACAGGTACGCGCGGGCTTCGTGCAGGTAATAAATCGTGAAGGCCGAGCCGCCAAGCGCGACTGCGGCCATCAGCCCCGCGCGCGGGCCGGCGACGTCCGCCGCCGTCCGGTAGACGAACGCCATTGCCAGCATCCCCGCAAACAGCGACAGGGCCCGCAATATCGCCGGTTCGGTTCCGGCCAACCGGCTCCACAGGTTGAGGCTGAGATAGTAACCGGGTGGGTTCAGTTCGTGGTCGGTCGATGCCACGCGCTCCAGCGTCTCCGCCAGCGCGATAGGGTGCGCGCCCGGTTCTGCCCCGGCGTAATGGATCGACCACCATTCGTCATACCAGATCGGGTCGGCGTTGAGGCCGCGCATACCGAGCGCCGCGACCAGCAATGCCAGCGCGACCCAGACCCAGTTAGCAGGTCGTTTCATATCGCTCAAGTCGAAGCGCTCCCAGATCCTGTGGATCGCCGCAGCGGGCGAACCCGGCATCATGAAGCTGCTGCTGCAGCCACGGAAGCCGGTTGCCCGGCGCGGTTGTCTCGTCAATCGCAAGCCAGATGCGGCGAGCTTGTTGTATCGACGCCTGAAGCTGCGCGTCCGGCGTGGTTTCCAGAATGTGCTGTTGGCCGGGCAGGTCGCCAAAATAGTATTCGAACAGTCGCTCTATCGCCCAGACGGTATCCGGGCGGTGCAGCAATAACACGTCGTCCTCACCGATGTCGCGTTCCAGCAGGCGGCGTGCGTCGTGGAAAGGCAACGGTATGAAACCGACGTTATAGACGCGGGTGTACTGCCCGCTGTCCGGCGCGTTCAACGCGACAACCAGCGGCGTCGCCTGCAGGCTGGTCCACAGCCCGGCGGCTGCCCAGATCGTGATGACCAGCGCCGCCGGAAGCCCTCGCTTCGCCGCGCTGGTGATGCCGAACGCCGTCCAGAGGGCAAGGCCGGCCCACAGCCCGATCAGATAGCGGAGTTCGGAAACCAGATGAAAGCGCGCGTTCAGGATCAGGATGAGCGCGGTCAGGATGATGACCCAGCCGGCAATGACGGCCTGTCTGCGATCACGTGATTGCAACGCCACGCCGATGAGTAACAACGCCAGCGCCGGGTTGGCATTGCTGAACGAAAACAGCAACGACCAGATGACTTCCGGCGGCTGCATTGTCAGCGCCAGCGCTACCGGATCGACGATGGCGCGGTTCAGAGCACCCGCGAGATTCGGCAACCAGAGGAGAAAAGCGGCCCCGGCGACGGCAAACGCCAGCAGCCCGGACCACCATCCCGGCGACCGGCCGCGCCGGAGCGCATGAACCAGCCCCAGAGCGACGACGCCCAGTCCTGTGAAATAGTGGGTGTAGAGCATGGCAGTCAGGCTGGCCGCCAGTGCCGCCCACGTCCGCCAGCGATGCCGGGTAACGCGGAGGTGCAGGTAGGCCCATATGGCCGCTGCGGTGAAGAACGCCGAGAGGGCATAACCGCGAAGCTCATGCGCGTAATGGATGATGAACGCGGAACTGAGGAAAACGGCATAAGCGGAGAGGCCGGCCGTTTGCCCGGCCAGCAGGCGTCCGGCGCGAAAGGCGAACGCCCCGGCCAGCAGCGTGGCCGCCAGCGAAAGGAACCGCCCGATCAGCGGGGCGGTCTGCGGAGTCCAGTTGAGAAGCTGGCCCCACTGCGCCAGCAGCAGATAGTAGAGCGGCGGGTTGTTCTCATGCTGGCGCTGTTCCGACAGGCGCGCGAGCACCGCGCCGGGGGACGTATCGCCGTCGATGGCTCCGGCGTAGTACAGCGACCACCATTCGTCATACCCTGTCTCTTTTTCACATCTCCGAGCCCACACGA